>SHYI01000042.1 GCA_009692905.1 Chloroflexota bacterium | reverse complement strand
GTACCTGAGAGCTGCAACAAGGCACGCGCATCGCGTAGTAGTGAGCCTCCCGGCATGTCAAGCTCCTCAAGCACATCAAAGTGATCACGGCCAGGAACAGTCGCAAGCGAAACGGTGGCGTGGCTCGCCCACTTCTCGCGGAGGAGCTCTGACTGCCGATGGAACTCCGATGGCTCATGTTCGCCAACACGCAGGAGCACCGGGATGTTCCGATGCGGCACGTAGTTGACGGGTGAGAGTCGCTTCGCCTCATCGGCACTCATGCCCACGAGGCTGTTGACGTAGCTCTCAGCGATTGGCTCAAGGTCAAATGCACCACCAATGAGCAGCAGCCCTGAAATCGCGCGCTGTACATGCACCGGTGCGAGTTCTGTCACTAAGGTGGCTGCCAGGTGCGCCCCCGCAGAGTGCCCGCCCACAACGATCCTGCTCACGTCACAACCGAGCGTCGCCGCGTGCTCAATCAAATAGGTCACCGCAGCCGATGCCTCTGCGACGATCGCTGCAAGCGTCGCTGACGGTGCAAGGGAGTAGCCAACGGCAACGTGCGTTGCCCCTAGCGGAGTGAGCGTCACTGCGTAGCGACCCGCGTCATCAATAGAGCCCTCCTGCCACCACCCTCCGTGAAACATCAGAAACGTAGGGTGGACTCCAGCGCGATCGGCAAAGATCTCTAGGTGGTTGGCCTCACTCGGGCCATATGAGATGCGGTGATAGACGCCGCTCGCCTGTGCGTTGCTCCGTGCGAGTGCGGTGCGCTCACGACCGGCTGACATGGAACCAGCGGCGTCTCGTGCAGTGCGGCTTGGAGAGTACTCCGCATCGAGCCAGGCTCGCCGCTGGGGATCAGGGAACGAACTCAATCGTCCTCGGCGACAACGAAGAGGGTGAGGGCCGCAGCTTCAAAGATTCCACCGATTGCGGGTCTGAGACTAAACATGGCGCGCCTTCCCTAACCTGCTGACCTAGATGAAGTAGAGCAGCGCGAAGAGCAGGACCCACACCACGTCAACGAAGTGCCAATAGATTGAGGTTGCCTCAACCATGTCGTGATGCTCAGCCGAGAACTGTCCAAGACCACCGCGGTAGAGGCAGACCGCCAACATCAGCACGCCGCCGAGCACGTGCGCGCCGTGGAATCCGGTGAGCACATAGAAGGTGCTCCCGAAGACGCCGTCGGAGATACCGAATCCGAGCTGTGTGTAGTCGTACACCTGACCGATAAGGAAGATCACGCCGAGAAGTACGGTCATTGCCAACGCGCGATTCATCCCCTGTCGATCGCCCCTGCGAATGCGCCACACAGCGAATTGGCAGGTAACGGAGCTCAACACGAGCAGGGCCGTCATGATTCCTGGGAAGAGCGCCTCGCTGTGCAGTTCAAAGGCGGGGTTCCCCTCGGGTGGCCAGACCCCTGTTGCCGTTCGCAAACTGAAATAGGCGGCAAAGAGTCCAGCGAAGAACATGATCTCTGAAACGATGAAGAGGAGCATCCCGAGGACCGGATTGCCGAGCCCCTTCTTGCCGTGGCCGGCTGCGTGCCCACCTGCGTGCCCGGCCGCTGGTGCGAGCACTGACGGCGCGACGGCGCTATCGCTCATTTATGGTCTACCCCTTGAGCGTGGCGCGCATCAAAGAGCGGGCGCTCTGAGGTGATGGGCGGCAGCTTGTCGAAGTTCCATGCAGGTGGCGGGGATGAGGTTGCCCACTCAAGGGTGTTCGCCTCCCATGGGTCGTCGCCGGCCCGCTTCCCGTTGCGCAGGCTGATGTAGATGTTCCAGAAGAGTGGCAGCAGAGAGATACCAACCAATATGCCGCCGATCGTGGCGGCGAGGTTGAGGTCGTTCCAGCCGGCCGTTGGCGAGTAGTCGGCGATGCGACGCGGCATGCCGGCAAGGCCGAGCGCGTGCATCGGCAGGAAGGTGAGGTTGAGCCCCACCATCATGAGCACGAAGTGCACTCGACCGAGGCCCTCGTCGAGCATGCGCCCTGACATCTTCGGGAAGTAGAAGTAGAACCCAGCCATGATAGCAACGAACGAGCCGCCAAAGAGCACATAGTGAATGTGCGCAACGATCCAGTAGGTCGCGTGGATGGCGTAGTCAACGGGGACCGCGGCGCTGAAGACACCATTGATGCCGCCGATGAGGAACATGCTGAGGAACCCCAAGGCGAAGAGCATCGGCGTTGCGAAGGTGATCTGCCCGCGCCACATGGTCGCGATCCAGTTGAACACTTTCACCCCTGTTGGGACCGCGATCAGGAAGGTCATCACTGAGAAGAAGGGCAAGAAGACGCTCCCCGTGGTGAACATATGGTGCGCCCAGACGCTAAAGCCGAGGGCGCCGATGCCGGCGGTGGCGAAGACGAACGCCTTGTAGCCGAAGAGCGGCTTGCGGCTGAACACTGGAATGATTTCAGAGATCACACCCATCCCCGGCAGCACCATGATGTACACAGCTGGGTGGGAGTAGAACCAGAAGATGTTCTGCCAGAGAATCGCCGAGCCACCAAGCGTAGGGTCAAAGAAGGCGCCGCCGAAGTTTCGATCGATGAAGAGCATCACTAGGGCGCTGGTCAGCACCGGTGTGCCCATGAGTACGAGCACGCTCGTGACAAGAACCGTCCAAACAAGGATTGGCATTCGGAAGAGGGTCATACCAGGTGCACGCATGCGGAAGACCGTGACCATGAAGTTGACGGCGCCAAGGATCGAGCTTGTGCCTACGAGGATGACGGCAACAATCCAGAGGTTCATTCCCGGCCCTGGGCTGTATTTGATGCTGCTCACTGGCGGATACGCCGTCCAGCCGGCGTCGGCGGCACCGCCGAGTAGGAACCCCGATGCCACAACGATCCCGGAGAATGGAACCATCCAGAAGCTGAGGGCATTGATGCGCGGGAAGGCCATGTCGGGTGCGCCGATCATGAGCGGCACAACGTAGTTGCCGATCGCCGCCAGGAACGGAATGATCACCCAGAAGATCATGATTGAGGCGTGCATGGTGAAGAGCTGGTTGTACGAAGACTCATCAAGGAACTGCAGCCCAGGCATCGCAAGCTCTGCGCGAACGCCGAGCGCAAGGAGACCACCGATGGCCAGGAAGATAAACGACGAGATCGTATAGAGGATGCCGATCTTCTTATGGTCGGTTGTCGTTAGGTAGTCATAGAGCGCTGAGGGTACCGGCTGACGAGCCCCTGCTGACGATGTCGACATCTTCTACCTCCTTTACGGCTGCGCTACTACAACGAGATCTGCGTATGTGCCCTGTGCGTAATGACCTGCGGCATGCTTCGCTGCGGAGATCTCGATCCCCCACTCCTTGACCACGCCCGTCATTGGGCCGATAGCGGCTGGCTCCTCCTTAGGACGCGTCGCCTCAATCCATGCGTCGTACTCAGCACGGGTCACGACGCGCACCGTGAAGCCCATCTGATGATGTAGCAGCCCGCAGAATGCAGAGCACTGGCCGGTGAACGTGCCGAGCTTGTTCGGCGTGAACTCAAAGTAATTCGTCTTGCCCGGAACGAGATCGCGCTGGAAGAGGAACTGCGGAATGTAGAAGCCGTGGTTGACATCTTGGGCAACCAGGGTGATCTCGATGCGCTCATTGATCGGCACGACCAACTCAGGGTACGCCGTGGCTGCGCCGAAGATCTCGATCTTCTCAACCGGATAGGCGAACTTCCACTGCCACTGGTAGCCGACCACCTCGATCTTGACCGCAACGTTCTCTGGCTGCCTGTCGTCAACGATGTTGAGCACGCGAGCTGAGGCGAAGAAGAGGGCGACCACGACAATGAGTGGGATCACCGTCCAGATAATCTCAAGCACAAGGTTCCCGTGGGTCTGAACTGGGAGGGTGGAGTCGCTCGGCTTACGTCGGTAGCGAATGACCGACCAAATGATGAGCCCCTCCACCAGGAGAAAGACGACGGCGGCGAGGGCGAAGACCAGGTCGTAGAGGGCGCGGACCTCGATCGCCTGATCGGTCACCGCTGGTCGTGGGAAGGCAGACTCGCAGCCGCTCGCAATGAGGGCAACGGCGCCCAGCCCTAGCAGCAGAGAGAGTTTCTTCATGCCTGAGATGATACGCGCCCTCGGCGTGAGGCGCTCCGCCGCTATCCCGAGTGCGCTCGTCGGATTAGAGGGGTCAACGCTCAGTGTGGGCAGGCTGGGCGTGCACGCGCGCGATGCCAGAAACCAGCAGTGGGAGGGGGCCCAAGATGATGCCAATGGAGCCCGCGAACAGTGCCGCGCGGAGCCCGAAGTTTTCGGCGATCACCGAGCCGATGAGGGCCCCCAGGGGGAGGCCGAGCAGCATCACCGTCTTCATCGAGGCGTTCATGCGCCCAAGCAGTCGAGCCGGGGTGATCAGCTGCCGATAGGTCACCTGATTCACGTGGAAGAGCCCAGCGCCGAAGAAGGCGACGAATTGCGTGAGAATCGCCAGCGCTGCAATCAGTGGCACCCCCATGGAGCGATCGAGCAGGGCGAAGCCCAGAGGCATCACCGGCAAGATGAAACCACCAAGGACCAGGGTGCGGCCCATGCCGAGCCACTTGACCACCTTCGCATTAATGATGGTGCCCACAACGATGCCGACGGTGCCCGCGCCAATGACAAACCCGATCAGTTCAGTTGGTAGCGCGAGCTCGCGTCGCGCGTAGGCGATGAGCAACGGCCCACTCGCCAGGCCACCAAAGAAGTTAAAGATCAGCGCAGCCAGTGCGTTGCCGCGAAGGTGCGGATGTTGCACCACCCACGCGAGACCTTCGCGCATCTCGCTCCAGAGACTTCGCTCCTCAACCTCTTGTTCCGTGAAGGTGGGAACTTCTTCAACATGGCGCACGCGTTGCACCATTAGTGCTGAGACAAGAAAACTGAATGCATCCACGACCAGGGCGATGGGGCCACTGAGGCGCGCCACGGCGATGCCCGCAAGCGCTGGTCCAGCAACGCCAGTAGCCGACTCCATTGCCATGAGGCGTCCGTTAGCAACGCCGAGTTGTGGTCCGCGCAAGATTGCTGGGAGATACGACTGATGTGCGACGTCGTAGAGGAGCGTGCTCACACCAATGAGGAATAGCACGGCGAGCAAGATCGGCATGCTGAGAATGTTGAGGACGTAGCAGATCGGCACGATGAGCAGCAACCCGGTCCGCGCAAGATCGGTGGCGATGAGCACCGGCCGGCGAGTCCGACGATCGAGGAGGGCACCCGCGGGGAGCCCAAAGAGGACGAAGGGGACGAGAAAGGCCAACTCCAGCAGCGCGATTGCGCCGTTACTCGCATTAATGACGTCGATGGCGATCAGGGGGAACGCGATGTGTGAAACCTGCGAGCCAAGTGAGCTGATCCCCTGCGCTCCGAAGAGGAGGCGCACGTCCGGGTTTTGAAATGGGTCGTCCGCAGCGAGGCGCAGACGGGTGAAGAGGTTTCTCATTTCCCGATAATAGGCGGCACATCGCCGCCGCACGTATGATCTGCGCATGCCAGCTGTAACCGTTCCCGACATTACCCTGCTGCAGCGAACGCCTGTCGCCGACCTGCTCACCGCACGCCCGCGCCCAGTGATTTCGTTGAGCACGGCACCGAGCGGGTTTGAGGGCGAAGGCTTCCCCGTGCGTCGCGCCTTCATGGGTGCGCCGCTGGCGGCGATCGATCCATTCATCATGCTCGACCAGATGGGCGAGGTGGAGTACGCGCCTGGCGAACCGAAGGGCACCCCGTGGCATCCGCATCGCGGATTTGAGACGGTCACCTACATGCTCGACGGCATCCTTGATCACCGCGACAGCAACGGTGGTGGTGGGCGAATCAGTGATGGCGACACGCAGTGGATGACCGCAGGCGGCGGCATCCTGCACATCGAGACGCCACCAGAGTTTTTGGTCGCAAGCGGCGGACTCTTTCACGGCTTCCAGCTCTGGGTGAATCTGCCGCGCGCCAAGAAGTGGTCGCCGCCCGCGTATCAAGACATTCGTTCGAGCGAAGTAAAGCTCCTCGCCTCGCCTGATGGCGGCGCCCTCCTTCGCTTGATTGCCGGTGACGTTGGTGGCCACAGCGGACCAGGCTCCACGCAAACGCCAATCGCACTGGTGCACGCAACGCTGCAGCCAGGCGCCGAACTCGACCTGCCCTGGCGCCCCGACTTCAATGCGCTCGTCTACGCCCTCTCGGGTCGCGGTGTTGTTGGCGCCGAACGTGTCGGCATTCAGGCGGGGCAGCTCGCGGTGTACGGCGCTGGCGATCGCATCGTCGTCAAGGCATCGGAGCATCAGGACCAGCGCACGCCAGCCCTTGATGTGTTGATCCTTGGCGGACTCCCGATTAAGGAGCCGGTCGCCTGGCTCGGGCCGTTCGTGATGAACACGCGCGACGAGGTGGTGCAGGCGTTTGAGGACTACCAGGCTGGAAAGCTCGGCGTGATCCCCGCTGCCCATAGCAATCCACACAACACACCGACCAGCGTCGTTGAATCGGGGAACGAGTAGCGGTGGAGATCTTCCTCCTCGGTGCCGCCCTCGCCTTCTCGATCAATATTGAACTCGGTGTGGTGAACGTCATGCTTGTGCGCACCGCCATCGATCGCGGCGCCTGGCCCGCCTTCCTTATTGGGCTCGGCTCTTGCATCGGCGACGTCATCTGGGCATGCGCCGGCGCCCTCGGCGTCAGCGCACTACTCCAGTGGCCTCCGGCCGCCTGGGTGCTCTGGCTCGGCGGGAGCGCCATCCTCTGCTGGTTCGCCGCAGCCGCACTGCGCGATGCGGTGCGAGGCGGCTCGATTGATGACTCATCACCACTCCGGCGTGCCACCGGCCTGCGTGCGGTTGGGCTCGGCCTCGGCGTCGCTCTTAGCTCACCAACGCTGATCCTCTGGACCGCGACCGTTGGTGGGAGCGTCGTCGCCGCGCAGGCAACAAGCATTGCCGGGTTCATGCCGTTTATCTCTGGATTTGCAACAGCGGCGGTACTGCACTCTGCGGTGATCTCAGGTGTCGTTGGTGCAACGCGTCGATTCACGGGTCCGCGCACTATTCGCGCCGTCTCACTGATCTCCGCGGTGATGTTTGTGGCCTTTGCCGTTGGGATCTTTATTGAGGGGGCGCACCGGCTTCTCAACCTCGGCAACTAAACGCAGAGAGAGACTACGGGCGAGCAGGCTCCGCATTCTTCGCGGCGATCTTCAGCAGGTCACGCGTTAGTCGCTCCATCTCGCTCGCCGGTAGTGCGCCACCAAATCGCTCGGCGACGGCGGCGAGGTGCGCTGGCGCAACGGCCTTGAATGTTCGTACGCCGAGTGGTGTCAGGGTCGCCCAGTGAACGCGCCCGTCTTCGGTACAGCGGCGTCGCGTGACCCAGCCATTAACGGCGAGTCGGTCAATGCGACGTGTCAACCCGCTCTTTGAAATCAAGACGGCTTCGGCAAGTTCGCTCATGCGAAGCCGGTACTCCTCAGATCGAACGAGCTGCGCCAGCACATCAAAGTCGGCGAGGCTCATGCCTGAAGCATCCATAAGCTCTGTGGAGAGGGCACGCGTCACACGGCCGTAGGCGATCAGGAGGGCGAACCAGGCGCGGGCGACCGCCGGATCAAGGAGTTTGGATGCGTCGGTACCAAGCACTGCGGAGAGTGCTTCAATCTCGGCGCTCACGGGCTTGTTTGTTGTTACCATTACTTGCAATAGTTGCACTTGCAATCATTCTGGTCAAGGGGTATATTTGCGCCTGCAACTACCTGTGCGTTCGCACGGGAGTTGATTTGAAGGAGGCACACGATGTCAGCAGCACGATTCAAGCAGGTGGCCGATAGCGCCAAGATCGATCGCGCCGTCGCAGCGCTCAACAAGCACGGCTTCTCCGCGAAGGTCGTCGCCACTGGTGCCGACGCTAAGGCCGCTGTGCTTGCCCTGATTCCAGCAGGCTCGGAGGTCTTTACCTACACGTCGGCAACGCTCGACGCGACGGGAATTACCGAGGCGCTGAACGCGGCTCCGTACAAGAGCCTGCGCGACAAGATGTATGGGCTTGATCGCAACACCCAGAGCGCTGAGATGCGCGCCATCGGTTCGGCTCCAGCGTTCGC
>SHYI01000041.1 GCA_009692905.1 Chloroflexota bacterium | reverse complement strand
TGCGGCGAGAAGCAGCCCGGCTCAATCTCAAAACTGAAGAGCGGCAACCAGCCCGTGTCGGTACGCGCCCAGAGCATCGGTGGGCCGGCGAGCACGGTGCGAGCGACGGGCGGCTGCAGCGCCGCAACGAGGAGACCGTGATAGCGACGCCCCGGCGCACCGAGGGGGGAGAGGGCGGTATAGCCGCCGAGCCCGTTGCCAATCAGGAGTTCGCGATCCTGCGCGCAACCAAGATCGGCGAGATCTGTTGCTGTGAGGGAGGTGCTCATGGCGCTCGCGCGCTCCGGGGGTTAGGAGATCTTCTTGATGGTGTAGTTGATCTCGTTGCCGTTCGGCAGGGTGACAACGACCTTGTCGTTGACCTTGCGTCCGATCAGCGCCTTGCCGAGCGGGCTCTCGTTGGAGATCTTCGGCGGCTCGCCGCTCGGGTCGGCCTCGGTAGAGCCAACGATCAGATAGTCATGGCTCTTGCGCTCTGCGGTGACGGTGACGGTGGAGCCGAGGGCAACCTCGTCGGTGCTGGCATGCTCGTCGATGATCTCGGCATTGCGCAGCTTCTCTTCGATCTCCAAGACCTTCCCCTCGATGAACGACTGCTCGTTCCGGGCGATCTCGTAGTCGGCGTTTTCGCGCAGGTCGCCCAACTCTTTCGCCGCCTTGATGCGCGCGATCACCGCTGGGCGCTGTGAATGGATCAGGTCATGCAGCTCGGCCTCGAGCGCAGCCTTCCCTGATTCCGTGAGGTAGACGGGTCCAACCATGCGGGGGAGTCTAGCCGTTCGCCGCCTGCGTGGCACCCTCGAGGCGCAGTGCGAGGGCCAGGAGCGTCGCGAGCACGAGCATGGCCACCTGCGGGGCCAAGGACCCCCCAGCCAAGATCAGAAGCACGGAGAGCCCCACGCTCACGAGGATCTGGGCACGTGGGGTCCGACCCCCACCGACGGCTCGCACCACGATCGCTCCGATGAGGAGGAGGTCGAGCGCTCCGAGGGCGATGGTCGCAAACGCGGCATAGGCCACGATCCGGTCGTAGCCCCCCTCGGCTGGGAGCGCCCCGCCCAGGAGGCCATAGGTCAGCGCCCCAGAGGCGATCAGGCCGACACCGCGAACGAACTCAGCGGTCGCCAAGGCGGCGTAGGTCACCAGTACCGATCCTCTCAACATGCTGAGGAGGGTAGCGTGAACGCGACAGAGGCGGTGCCGAGGGCGCATACTAATCCCATGAGCACACCAACACAACGAAAAGCAACCGGCTCGCCACTAAAGCTTGATGTTGTTATCGCCTCGCTCCTTCTGAACGGTGGCATCCTCCTTGCCCTAGTCACCTGGATCACGGCTAATCGCCTGGACCTCTTCTACTGGATCGGCAACGAGCAGCTGCGCGCCGCCGCATCCATCTTGGCTGTGGGTGCCCCGGTCGCGATCGCCGCCGCGGCTGCAGGTCGACTGAGTACGCGCCTCCCCGTGGACCTTGGTACTGGAACACTCCTCGCGCTCATCGCGGCGCTCAGCACGGTGTTCACTGCAGCGGCCGTGCTGCGTTCAGTACTGCCGCTAGATGCAAGCTTCCTCGTGCGCCTGCTCCAAGAGGCTATCAACGCTGGAACAATTTTCCTGATGGCACGTATCTTCGCTCGTCGCGCGCGACGGCTCCCCGACTGGATCAGCATTACTGGAGCGATCTTTGCTGTCGGGCTACTCCCTCTCGGTCTCCTCTCTCTCGCCGTCGAAACGCTTTCAACGTGGATCGGCGAGCCGCTCTCTCAAGAGGTGAATCTTCTCACCATTGTTTCCGCTGCAATGTATCTTGCAGCACTTCTGCCCGCGCTCTTCTTTGGGCGAGAGCTACTTCGCGCTGAATCGCCACGATTTCGCCCCGTTGAGCGCCGCTTCGTTGAGGTCTTCGCAGCTTTTGGTGTTGGTTCGCTCGCCGCGGTCTTAGTCCCGCGCGCAACAGCACAGCTCTATGACACGCTGCAGACCTGCACTGTCGAACCCTATGCCTGCGACCGCCTACCAGCGGAGTGGGTCATCATCGGCCTCCTGACTGGCTTTACCGCCTGGCGGCTTATTCGCGGCGCCGAACGCACCAAGCAGCCGCTCCTCTGGATCGGTGCGCTCCCTCCCGTGCTTACGACCGCAATCGCGATTAACTGGTATCTCCCCGCGGGGATCGGTGGGCTCCCGATCGCGGGGGCGCTGATCGCCATTGGCGGGCTACTCCTCTTGCGACGCGCTACGATGGCAACAGCGCCGCGCCCGCGGCGAGCATCGAGAGGGAGGTAGTACCCATGAGCGACGCCAAGAAGATCACCCTGTACGGCGCGGCCTGGTGCAGCGACTGCACGCGTTCCAAGGGCTACCTCGATGCACATCAGGTTCCCTATACCTACGTTGACGTGGACGCTGACGCGGCCGCCAAGGAGATGATCGAGACGCTGACCGGCGCGAAGTCGATCCCCGTGATCATCTTTGAGGATGGCTCGTACCTGATTGAGCCCTCCAATGCGGAGCTCGGCGCGAAGGCGGGAGTCCCCCAGGGCTAACGCGCGGCGAGCGGTAGCTCGTCGAGGCTCTTGAGCACCAGGTCTGCAATCTCGGCTGCGCCTGTCGACGACGGCGCGCCAGGGAGCGGCACAACGACGACACTCATCCCCGCCGCCTTACCGGCGCGTGCGCCAGCCAGCGAATCTTCAATGGCGAGCGAGCGCTCCGGCGCAATGTTGATGCGGCGGCACGCCTCGAGGTAGACGTCGGGGAGCGGCTTGCCGCCAGCAACCTCATCGCAGCTCACGTAGGTCTGCACGACGTCGGCGAGGCCGAGGATCTCTATCAGCGTGGCGATGATGCTGCGCGGGCTCCCCGACGCGATTGCAACGGGGCCACGTGCAGCGGCGCGTCGTACGGCGGCAACTCCGGCTGGAATGACTTGTACGCGCCCAGAGCGATAGAGCGACTCGAGGTGGTTGATGGTGCGCGTCGCAATTTCATCCGCATTGGGCTGGCCAAGGATCTCGGCCATGGCGCCGCCCCACTGCTGCGTGTTCGCTCCATAGAAGCGATGGAAGTCCTCTTCGACGAGCCGACCGCCGACTTCGGCGGCGATGGCGAAGCGCGCCTCGGCCCAGAGCGGCTCGGTATCGCAGAGCACCCCGTCCAAATCAAAGACGACCCCGTCCGGGTTCAGCACGTACGGCGGGAGGGTCTGATCTGCAGGCATAGGCGCAAGGGTAGCGGGGCGCGTACCCTACGCGCATGAGTCCTGTTATGCGAGAAGAGCCGAGCGCCTGGGGGGCACGCATTCGCGCCGCCGCCGCCGCCGAACTTTCTGACCTCCCCTTTGTGCAACAGCCAGCCTGGGCCGCATCGAAAGCGCTCACCGGCTGGGAGTCGGTGCACCTCGTTGCACAAGACGGCGCCGCGTGGGCCGGCACACAACTCCTGTTGAAGCGTCTCCCCGCTGGACTCGGTCGCATCGCCTACGCGCCACGCGGACCCATTGTTGTTGCGCCGAGCGAATCAGTTGCCGCAGCACTGCGCGCCGAACTCCTCGGTGGACTCTCCGAGCTTCGTCGCGACGGCGTCACCATGGTTCGGCTGGAACCAGGTGAGAGTGCGCCGCTCCCCGATGAGGCCGATCAGGTCAACCCTGCCGATGCGCTGAGCGCCGACCTACGCGCGCCGTGGCTCGCTGCAGCATCAACCGCGCAAATCACACTGCATCGCGCACGACCGGTGCAGCCATCGACCAGTCGACGCATTGATCTCACCGCTGGGATGGAGACCGTACGCGCCGCCTGGCGCAGCAAGTGGCGTCAGTACGCGCGCCATGCCACAGAGTCTGGCGTCACCGTGCGCGCCGTTGGCGCTGACGGCGCCGATGCGCTCCACGCAGCGATGTCATCGATCGCTGGGCGTACTGGGGTGAAGACGCGCAGTAGTGCTGCATTCGCGCACATCGTGAGTGCCTTCAACGGCGAGGCGGAGATCCTCATCGCCGATTCGCCCGCTGGTGAAATCCTCGGCGCGCTCCTGGTGATCACCACACCAACAACAACGACCGAGCTGTTCGGCGGTGCAACTGATGCCGGCAACGAACTGCGCGCGCCATATGCGCTGAAGGTCACCGCAATGGAGCGTGCCGTTGCGCGAGGGAGCGCCACCTACGACATGTGGGGGATCTCAACGTCAGGGATCGCGCATTTCAAGGCCGGTTGGGGCGGGGCACCGGTTGTCTACCCTGGCGCACTCGATGTGGATCTTGATCCGATCCGTGGACCGTTCGTGCGCCTCGCGCTACGCCTGCGCGGATTCGGCGCTTAAGCCGAAGGGCGAATCGTTCGGCTCGCAACCAGGGTGAGTAGACCGTTGGCCAGCACCAGCCCCCAGATCACCTGCGGCGCTCCCGTTACAACGAGGCCATTGATCCCAATGGCGCCGAGCAGCATGCCGTAGAGGAACACCGCGCGACTCGACCGTCGCGACCAGAGTGCGCGCGCAACCCAGAGCGGCGCGGCCCCAGCCAGCCCGAGGGCAACCGCAGCGACCATGAGGAAGGCAAGGATCTGTCGCACCCATGCGCCGAACTCTGGGAGGTTGTTCTGATCGGCCAGGGTGGTGAGGATGACGGCGATATCGATCTGGAACGTTTCCAAGAGGGTTGCAACGTCACTCCCGAGTTCGGACGTAATCTGCGCGCCGAGCGAGACCCAGGTTTGATCCGCAATATCTAGGGCAACAACGGCAATCGCGACGAGACCAGCGAGGCCGGCGGCAATCAGCAGGACTCCGAGCAGCGCATTACTGATGGCGGCGGCAATCTGCACAATCCCGCGAGGAGCCCGCTTCGGCTCGTCCAACATGTAGCTCACTCGCCCCCCTTATACGGATAAGTGATCCAGCCATCGGCGAGCGCCGCGAAGAGGTCGGGGGCGCCAGGCACCTCGCTCTTGCCAGGCTTGTGATGAACGACAGCGGTGCGCACGGTTGCACCAGCGGCGCGTGCTCGCTCCGCCACCAGGGCAAGGGTGCGGCCACTCTCCCAGACCTCATCCACGATCAAGATCGAGCGCCCCTTCAGTGAATCGTCTGGCGGCATGCGCGTAATGGTCGGTTCTGGTCGCCGACCGGCGGCATCGTAGTGTTCGGCGACGGCGATCAGAAGATCGCGAATGCCGAGTCGATAGGCGAGCATCGCGCCAGGCACGAGGCCACCGCGGCTGATGGCAAGGATGGCATCGGGGCGATGTTCTGAAGGTAGGGCTTGAATCTGTAGCGCCAGCGCTTCGACATGCCCGTTCAGCTCCTCCCACGTGAGGACGAGTGTCTCGGTGCTTACCTCAGCGGACGTGGTCGAGCGCCTGGCTAAAGTCGGCGATGATGTCGTCTGCCGCCTCAATACCGATGCTGATGCGGAAGATCCCGCCGCGCTTCGGCATTGGATAGACCAACGTGTCGACCTCGCCGAGGCTTACGGCAATTGCACACATCTTGAGGTTGTCGGAAAAGGCGCGCATCGCGCCAAGGTCGTCACCGTTTGCACCACGTGGCTTGAAGGCGAGCATGCCGCCCCAGTTGCCCTTGAGGAGTTTCTCTGCAACGGCGCGGTCTGGGTGTGAGGCGAGGCTCGGGTGGCGAACCCACTCCACCTTCTCGTGCTTCTCGAGGAAGGCAGCGACCTTGTTTGCATTCTCCGTTGCGCGCTCCACGCGCAGTGGGAGGGTGCGCGTACCGCGAGCGATCAGCCACGAGTTGAATGGGCTTGCCGTTCCGCCGTACCAGTCGGTGAGACGGCGAATCGGATTGAGGAGAGCCGCCGAACCAGAGACGACACCACCCAGTGCATCGCCGTGACCTGAGATCCATTTTGTGCTGGCGTGCAAGACGAGATCGGCACCCATTGAGAGCGGGCGCACTGCTGCGGGGCTGATGAAGGTGTTGTCGATGATGAGGATTGCCTTCGCGTCATGTGCCATCTTTGCGAGTGCCGGGATATCAGTTACCCGGTTCCACGGATTCGACAAGAGCTCAGCGAAGATCACGCGAGTGTTTGGCTTGATTGCAGCCTGCACGCCGGCAAGATCGGTGATGGGGAGCGAGGTCACCTCAATGTTGCGCTTGGGGAAGTCGCCCTCAAACAACATCTGGGTTCCGATGAAGAGGTCATCCGCAACGATCAGGTGATCCCCAGCCTTAAGGTGCGCGAACAAGGAGGCCGAGACCGACGACATGCCAGCGGAAGATGCGAGCGCGCCTTCAGCGCCCTCAAGCGCGGCGATCTTCGCCTCGAGGGCGTCGGTGGTTGGATTGCCAACGCGCGTATAGAAGTAGGCCTGCGGCGTGAACTCCGCCGCCGCATCAACGGCCGCCTCTTTCTCGTCGGCAGTCTCAAAGCTGAAGGTTGCCGTTTGGAAGATCGGGAGGTTGTGCGCTCGCGTCGTGGGATCGGGGGCCTCGCCCGCATGCACCGCAAGGGTGGCTGGGGCGTCGGTCGTCAGATGTTTGCGCCCGTCTTTTACCATTGCGGGATCATAGGTGTATCGGCGTGTTTACGGTGGGGCTGGAGCGGGAGACGAGGTTCGAACTCGCGACCTTCTGCTTGGGAAGCAGACGCTCTACCAACTGAGCTACTCCCGCGTGGGGGGTGAGGATAGCGCATGGGGAGCGCGGGAGGCTACGCTCTGGGCATGGAGTTTGAGCACCGTTGGCTCGGGAGAATCGGCTACGACGAGGCGCATGCCCTGCAGCGAGCGCTGCTGGCTGAGCGTGCCGAGGGTCGCGGTCGCGACACCCTGCTGACGTTGGAGCACGAGCCGGTCATGACCCTTGGGCGCAACGCGGACCCGAGCCATCTGCTACTCGATGAGTCGGACTACGCCGCGCGTGGCATCGCCGTGCGACACGTGGAGCGCGGCGGCGAGGTGACCTATCACGGCCCTGGTCACCTGGTCATGTATCCGATCGTGGCGCTGCGCGAGAACGGCATCTCGCTGCGCGCACATATTCGCGCACTTGAGGTGGCGCTGATTGCCGCGTGTGCGGCGTTCGGGATTACCGCCGAGCGGCGTGATGGCGCGCCCGGTTGCTGGGTAGGCGACCGCAAGATCGGTGCCGTCGGCGTGCGCGTGGAGCGCGGTGTTGCCTGGCACGGCCTTGCGCTGAATGTCGGGCGGGACCTTGCACCATTTGATCTGATCAATCCGTGTGGTCACGCCGGCGTCGTCTCCACCTCGATCGCCCTGGAGCAAGATTGGGCGGCGACGGCACGCGGCGAGCGCGATGCCATCGGTACCACGGCCCCTGATCTGCAAAGCGTTGCCGATCTAGTTGCGCGTGCGTACGAGAGCGAACTTGCCGCGTACGGTGCTCGCGTTAGCATCACCGACATCAGCGCAGTTCCTGCAGCTGCAGGGGGTTCACGATGAGCGGTGGGATCTGGGAGCTGCGTCGCGATGAGATCACCGGCTGGTGGTCGGCAACCGTGGTGGACCGCGAGTTTGAGCCGCAGCGATTTCATGAAGCGCGAACATCCGGTGCTCGTGAAGAGGAGTGCACGAACTGCGCGCAGTCTGATGCCGCAGCAGTAACGCGACGCGTGCTGCGCCAGGGCGCCTTCCACTCGGTTGGCACGCGCACGGATGCTGCCGCTGGAGAATCTGGATTCCTCACGCTGAGCGATGTTGATCGTGCAGGCTCGTGGTCGACGCTGATTGCGCCGGGCCGCGAACACGGCGAGCTCGATGAGGTGCCAGTGGCCGTGGTCTCTGCATTCTTAATGGCGATCCGCGATCATTTGCGCAGTGCGCGTGACCTTGGTGCGACCGCCTACATTCAATATGTGCGCAACGCAGGGGGTCAGGCGGGGGCGATGACCGATCACCTCTGCTTCGAGGCCTACGACCTGCCGCAGGTGCCGCACCGACTCGCCGAAGAGATTGGCGGCGCGGCGCGCCTCTCCATTCGTGCCGGCGGCTGCGCCTACTGCCACCTCGTCGCCGATGAGTCGCAAGGCGGGCGACGCATGCTCCATCGCGATCCGTTCGGCCTGGTCGTTGCCCCATTTGCCAGCCGTTCGGCGTTTGAGACCTGGATCGTTCCGAACAACCACAGCGCCGACTTCGCCGACACCGATGCGGCGACGATCAACGGATTCGCCAGCACCCTGCAGACCGCGGTCCGGGCGTTGCGGGCGATCGGCATGCCGCCGTACAACCTGATGCTGCACACGGCGCCCCTGCGCGAGCGGGTCGACGGCACCTATCACTGGCACTGGGAGCTCCA
>SHYI01000040.1 GCA_009692905.1 Chloroflexota bacterium | reverse complement strand
TCGTGAACGCGATGACGCTCGGTGCGATCTATGCCCTCGTCGCCCTCGGCTACACCATGGTCTACGGCATCATTGAGCTGATCAACTTTGCGCACGGCGATGTCTTCATGGTCGGCTCCTTCGTGGCCATGTTCATCAGCAGTAGCCTCCTCGGTAACGAGGGAGCGATCACGAACGTTCCCCTCCTGGCCGGGAGTGTGTTGGTGCTCTTCGCCCTCACGATCGGCGTCATGGCGATTGTCGGCGCACTCATTGAGCGGCTGGCGTACCGACCACTTCGTCGCGCCCCAAAGCTTGCGCCGCTCATCACCGCCATCGGTGTGAGCTTCATCTTGCAGAACGTCATCCAGTTCTTCTTCGGGCCAACCATCGTGACGGTGCCGCAGCTCGTGCCGGTTGAGTGGTCGATCCAGGTCTCAGGCTCTCGCGTCCCTCTCCTGAACCTCTTCGTGATTGCCACCTCAGTCGCTCTGATGTTCGCCCTACAGCTCTTCATCTCGCGCACCCGCACGGGCCGCGCCATGCGCACCACCTCCATGGACCGTGACGCTTCGTCACTCATGGGCGTCAACATCAACCGCACGATCATGATCACCTTCCTTATTGGTTCTGGCCTGGCCGGCGCCGCAGGGGTGGTACACGGCCTCTACTACGGCAACACCAGCTTCAGCCTTGGATTCCAGTCGGGCCTGAAGGCCTTCACCGCCGCGGTGCTCGGCGGCATTGGCAACACGGCGGGCGCTGCGCTCGGCGGCTTCCTGATCGCCTTTATTGAGGTTGGCGCCTCGGCCTTCGGCTACGGCCGCTGGGGCGGTGCCGTGGTCTTCTCACTCCTGGTGATCTTCCTCGTCTTCCGACCTACGGGCCTGCTCGGCTCGCACACCGGTGACCGCGCATGAGCCGGATCGGTGACGCCGTGAACGCGCCATTCGCACCGGTGCGAGCGTACTTCCGCAAGCACCGCAGCTTCGGCATCTTTGTTGGCGTGGTGCTGCTGAGCATCGCCCTGCCACTCCTCACACGCGTGCCGCCGTTTGATGGCATCCAGTCGACGAACGCCTGGGTGAACGCCTTCACCACCGCGGCGATCTACGCCATGTTGGCGATGGGGCTCAACGTGGTGATCGGCTTCGCAGGGCTGCTCGACCTTGGGTATGCCGCCTTCTTCGCCCTCGGCGGGTACACCTACGCCCTCGCCGCCTCGCCGTTCTCTGGCATTCACCTTCCGTTCTGGCCGATGCTGCTCGCGGGCGGCATTGTCGGCGCGATCTTCGGCGTGCTGCTCGGCGCGCCAACGCTGCGCCTTCGCGGTGACTACCTTGCGATCGTCACCCTCGGCTTCGGAGAGATCGTGCCGATCACCCTCATGAATGCCGACAAGTTCACCGACGGTGTCAACGGAATCGGCGGCATCGACAAGCCGAGCATCCCAGGAATCTTGCAGTTCACCCTGATCAACCCATGGCCAATGTACGGCCTGGTGATTGTGCTCTTCACCCTGATCATGATCATGATCTACCGCCTGGAAGATTCGCGACTCGGTCGCACATGGGACGCCATTCGCGAGGATGAACTCGCCGCAGAATCTTCTGGCGTCAATACCGTGATCGCAAAGCTCCAGGCTTTTGCCGTCGGTGCATCGATCGCCGGCATCGTCGGCGTGGTGAACGCAGCGAAGCTCACGATTGTCACGCCCGATCAGTTCCGTTTCGCTGTCTCCATTAGCGCCCTTGCCGCCGTGGTGCTTGGCGGCATGGGGAACACCATCGGCGTTGCCACTGGTGCATTTATCATTTATCTCTTCCAGAGCATTCTGCTCAAGCAGCTCAACACGCTCGTTGAGAATTTCAACATCCCGATCCTTAATCAGGTGGACTTCCTCGAGTTCCAGTACGTGCTCTACGGCATCGTGCTGGTGCTCATGATGCTCAAGCGACCGCAGGGAATCTTCCCCGCACGTCGACGCATGCGCGAGTTCGCCCCCCTGAAGATTGGAAAGGGTGGCTTGAAGTGAGCGCAGCGAAGAGCGGACCAATGCTGCGGGCACGCGGCGTCACCCGAAAGTTTGGCGGCCTCGTTGCCGTGAACAGCGTGGACTTTGAGATCCCGCGTGGCTCGATCAGCGCGATCATCGGGCCGAACGGGGCAGGGAAGACCACCTTCTTCAACGTCATCGCTGGCATCTACGCACCAACCGAAGGCACGATCGAGCTTGATGGGAAGCCGTTGATCTCGCCGCCAACCGGCGCAGGCCGAGAGCCGATCCTGCTAGTCCTGCCAACCATCCCGTTCATTGGTCTGGCGATCTACTTCCTCCTCGCCGTGGGCGGCGACACGGGCCTCGTCGAGGGGGTTGCCTCGGTCGCCGTTGCCCTGCTCGGCTTTGTCGGTGCGCTCCTCCTGAACATCATTCGTCCAGCCTGGTACAACCGCCTCATCAAGCGCATCGGCGTCACGCGACCAGCACGACCGAACGACATGGTGGTTGCCGGACTCGCGCGCACCTTCCAGAACATTCGCCTCTACAAGAGCCTGACGACGCTCGAGAACATCCTCGTCGGCATGCATGTGCACATGCACGGCACCCTCTTCGGGGCCCTCTTCAAGACCCGCCAGGTGCGCGAAGAGGAGGCGGCCGCTGAGCAGCGTGCCCGCGAACTGCTCGCCTTTGTGGACCTTGCTGGGATGGAGAACGAGTTGGCGGCCAACCTGCCGTACGGCAAGCAGCGCCTGCTCGAGATTGCCCGCGCGATCGCCAGCCGACCGAAACTCCTCTTGCTCGATGAGCCGGCAGCCGGCATGAATCCGAGAGAGACCGAAGAGATGACCGCGCTCATCCGCCGTATTCGCGACGAGCTCGGCATCACCGTGCTGCTCATTGAGCACGACATGCGCGTGGTCATGGGGATCTCGGACTACATCACGGTGCTCGACCACGGCGAGAAGATTGCTGAGGGCCTACCAAAGGCGATCCGCACCAATCCAAAGGTGATCGAGGCCTACCTCGGCCGCGGCGCTGCAGCGGGACACTGAGAGGAGTACGACGATGGCACCACTGCTTGAACTAAAGGATGTGCACACGTACTACGGTGGGGTGCACGCCCTTCGCGGTGTCTCACTCAAGGTGGAAGAGGGCGAGATCGTCACGCTGATCGGCTCAAACGGTGCGGGCAAGACCACGACCCTGCGCACCATTTCTGGGCTTGAGCGCGCTCGTTCTGGGAGCATCAAGCTGAAGGGAAAGGCGATTGAGAAGGCCGAACCACACGAGATCGTACAACTCGGCGTTGGGCATAGCCCCGAAGGGCGGCGTGTGTTTGCTCGCATGTCGGTACGCGAGAACCTCGAGATGGGCGCATTCCTGCGCAAGTCAGGCCCCGACGTACAGAGGGACTTCAAGAAGGTCTTTGAACTCTTCCCACGGCTGAAGGAGCGCGAGAGCCAGGCCGCCGGCACCATGTCGGGTGGTGAGCAGCAGATGCTCGCGATCGGACGCGCCCTGATGGCGCAGCCAAAGATCCTGCTGCTTGATGAGCCCTCGATGGGCCTTGCGCCTATCTTGGTAGAGCAGATCTTCGACATCATCACCGAGATCAACTCGCGTGGAACCGCGGTGCTCCTAGTTGAGCAGAACGCCATGATGGCGCTCGGCATCGCGAAGCGCGGCTACATCTTGCAGATCGGTGAAGTCACCCTCGAAGACAGCTGCGCGAAGTTGGCGAAGAACCCGAAGGTGCGCGAGGCCTACCTCGGCGTCTAGCCGGCGATCTTGCGGAGCGCTTTAAAGAGGCGTCGCCCGTCACTCCGGTCGGCGATCTCTCGTGGCATCTGCCCCGCTGTTAATCCAAGCAACCGTTGGTGCGCGGCAATCGCGTTTGCCAAGCCAGCAATGTGACGCGTTGGCTTTGCGCCGCGCTCCCACCAGAGACCGTCAATCGTCATGACCCCAGTCTCCTTCACGCGCCGTAGTTGAATGCGCCCAACGATGGCGTCGCCCGCATGGATCGGCATTACGTACGGGCCGTAGACGCGTTTCTTCTCAGGGGTGTAGATCTCCCAGCGGTAGTGGAAGTTGTAGAGCGTCTCGAGTCGCTTGCGATCGTGAATGAGCGGGTCGAGTGGCGAGAGGAGGGCCACCGCGTTCGGATCGGCCGCCACCGGTCGTGTGCCAGCCGTTGCGCGCATCGCCGCCTCGAGGGCGAAGCGTTCACCACCAGGAATCCGCCACGGCCCTGGCAGCCCATCGATCTCAATGTTCAGCAGCGCACCGCGTTCCGTTAAGCGTCGCACCAGCTCCTTGCGCTTGAGCGGCCAGTCGGTCTGCACCCAGACGCCGTTGGCGGAGGCGAGTCCAAGGTCGCGGTGTCGCGCCAAGAAGGTGTGTTCAATCTGCTCCTCTTCGCTAACGCGGCGCTCGAGCACGTTGCGCGGGATCAGCCGTTCGGCAAGGTCGAACCAGCGGCGCGAACCGTCGCGGCGGGCGAGGTGCAACAGCCCTGCGAGCTGCAGCATCTCGAGGGCGGCGCGGTAGGCGGGGGTCTGCCCCCACGACCAGGCGACAGATTTTGATGGGCCAAAGTCCGCAGCGCCGAGCGGCCCCTCGGCGGTGATGCGCGACATGATCGTGTCGGCCCAGGGCTTCAGGCGCTTATACGTGCCGTCGCGCCAGTAGCGCTCGCGGCGCTGATCTGCCGGTCGGCGGTAGTAGGGGAGCTCGCTGGTGGGGACGATTACCAGCACGCCGTTGTACTGCTCCACCAGGGCGCGGTGGGCGGGAACCTTGGCGTAGAGGAGCTCGTCTACCCAGCGTGGCTCAAACCCGTCGATACGGGCGTGGCAGACGATCTCGTGGCTGCGACCCGCGAGGTCTACCGGGTCGAACTGTAGCGAGCCAAGCCGCTCAACGAGCGCCAGCACCGAGCCCTTACTGGCGGGGAGCTGGCGCGGCGGAAGGAGCATATGGCGCTCGGCGAGGAAGCGGCGAGCCGCCGCCCTCGAGACGCGCAGTGGCGCGTCGCCTGCACTCATCTCAGTGTGACGCGGCTCCGCGTGCCAGTGCTCGATTGCGTGCCGTCACCATGATCGCCACCCCGGCAACAACCACGCCACCACCGGCAATCAGCTGTGCCGAAATCGGCTCGCTCAAGATGAAGCTGCCGGCGAGTACGGCGACGACAGGGTTCACGTATGCATACGTCGAGACGAGCCCAAATGGCGCCACGCGCAGCAACCAGGTGTAGATGTTGTACGCGATCAGGCTGCCGACGACGATGAGGTAGGCGAGCGCAAAGATCACGTCACTCCCTAAGGCGCCGAACTCCACCCTGTTCCACTCGCCCAGAAGCGTGGCCACGATCGCACCGCCAACGGAGCCGGCGAGCATCTGGATCGTCACGGCGACCCGCGAGTCTGCCGGGGTTGCGGCGCCACGCTGGCTCCAGATCGAACCACCACCCCAGCTGAGCGGGCTAAAGAGGATGCAGGCGAGGCCGAGCGGATCGAGCCCGACGTCACCGGCGTCAGGCAAGATGAGGATCACCACACCGATGATGCCAACAGCGATCCCCAGGATGCTGAGGGGGGCGATGCGGTCCTTATAGACGACGCGCCCGATCACGGCGACCCAGATCGGTAGGAGGGCGATCAACAGCGCGGTAATGCCGGAGGGGATCGTCTGCTCGCCGAAGGAGGTCACGCCGAGCCCGCCAACGTTGAGGGCGATACCGACGATCACCTGGTCGCGGATCTGCGCGCGCGTCAGTGAGCGCAGCGCATCACGCGCAAATACTGCAACGAGCGCCAGCATGGCGAGGCCGGCGAACGCGAATCGGATGAAGACCATCGCAAAGGGCGGAATGGCCATGCCCTGGTCTGGGTCAACCACCACCCGAATGGCAAGGTAGGTTGTGCCCCACACGATATAGATGGTGAGCATCGCCAAGGCGATTGCCAGTGGTGCGGCGGCGGTAAGTCGAGGGGCCGCCTTTGAAACCGTCTTTGCCATAGCGTTGATGCTAGACGAGACGGATCAGGCCTGCCCCGCTGCGCTCGCGTATCCTTCCCCGATGCGTTCAAGTCGTCTCCCATGGATTCTCATCGTCGGCATCTCGGCGATCGGCTATGGGTCGGGCTCACTTTTTGCGAAGGCGATCTACCCAACCGGCTTTGACTGGCTCGACCTGCTCGTTTGGCGTCACCTGCTCGCCGTGCTGATCCTTGGGGTCGTGGTGCTCGCGTTGCCTGCGGGACGCGCGGCCTTGCGTGGCCTCACCCGCGAGCGTGCACTGCGCTCGTTCGCGATCGGCCTCTTCTTCACCGCCAACGCCGCCACCTACTTCGGCAGCCTGACCTGGATCGACGCCTCGCTCGCCGGCCTCATGACCTACGCCTTCCCAGCGATCGTCGCCGTGCTCTCCATCTTCTTTGCGCATGCACCGTCAGGTCCGCGCCCCTGGATCGCCCTCGCCATTGCCACCACGGGCGTTGTTCTTGGCGTGGGTGGTATTCCCGAAGCGAAAGAGCCGGCGCTGATTGGCCTCGTGCTCGGCATCGCCTCACCGATCATCTACAGCTGCTACATCATCCTCGCCGCACGTCTCGGCGGTGAGACGAAGAGCGGCACCGGCGCCTCAGGTGGCGGGGGCACCTCACCGCTCGCCGCGATCCCACTCAGCCTCCTCGGCACCGCGGTGGGCATGTTCGTGCTGCGCGCCGCCCTCGGCCGCGAACTGCTGCCGCTGCCGATCCCCGACGCGGCCCTACTGCCGATCATCGGCGTCGCCACCATTGCTGGAATCATTCCGATCGGCGCCTTCTATATAGGGGCGCAGCGACTTGGCGCGGCTCGCGCAGCGCTGATCAGCACCGTTGAGCCGATCTTCACGATCGTGGCGGCGGGCTACCTCTTTAAGGAGAGCCTCACCGCGATTCAGTTGGTCGGTGGGGCGCTGATCCTCGGCGCCGTACTCGTAGCAGAGTGGGGGGCGATTCGATCTGTGAGCCCGCGCCGAACCCCAGCGCGAAAGCGAACGCGCTAGGCGATCACCTCGTGGCAGGCGCGGCAGCGCGCTTCATACGTGTCATCACCGGCCATGCCCCCGATCACGATCAGTTCATCGTCGGCGCGTGCCGGCTTGCCATCGCGCAGTCGCTGGGTGCGCGTCGCCTCGTTTCCACAGACCACACAGATTGCGGAAAGCTTCGTCACCTCATCGGCGCGCGCCATCAGCTCTGGAATGGTGGCAAACGGTCGACCCGCGAAGTCTTGATCGAGGCCGCTCACGATCACGGTGCGGGGTGCCCCAACGATCTCTTCAATAATGGCGGGCAGCTCTGGACCGAAGAACTGGGCCTCTTCGATCGCCACCGCATCAGGGTTGATACGAGCGACCTCTTTACGAATCGCCTCAGCGGCAGGTGCCACCACGCTCGGGAATCGGGTGCCCGTGCGGCTGATCACCTCTCCTGGGGCCAGGCGGGTATCCCGGGCGGGGGTGATCAGGAGCACGCTCTGCCCAGCGATCTGCCGGCGTGTGAGGAGGCGAACAACCTCGGCCGTCTTGCCGCTGCTCATGCAGCCAGCAATCACGTGGAGCCAGGGTCGACGCGGAATAGGCATGGGCGAGATAGTAGCCGATCCCGTAACAATCGTCATTTGTGGGTATCCCGCCACAGAATTAACAGAGCGGTAACCAATTGATTACAGAGCGTTGACGACGCCAGTAGAGGATGGGCATGCGCCGAGTGATCGGCGGGTGCGTGGCGCCCAGCCACATTGAGTAACCAAGGAGTTGAACGTGAAGCTCAAGTCTCGCTTCAAGTTCGCCGTTACCGCAGCACTGACCCTCTCGGTCATGCTCAGCGGTGTCGCGAGCGCAACAGCACCAACGATTGATGCCGATAGTGGCGCTACGAAGGGAAAGATCGAAGGCTCTGGCGCCACCTTCCCATGGGAGCAGTACAAGAGCTGGTTCACATCATTCACCGATGAGAACCCACTCTGCAACACCAGCAGCTCAAGCTCCTGCACAGGCTACGACTTCTTCCACGCCTCGGACACCGATGGCCTCATCCTCGGCTACTCGGGTGGCGGCTCAGGTGCCGGTGAGAGCAACTTCTTCGGCGCAAATCGCATGACTGCAACGCAGATGTTCTCCGGTACCGACGGCGTCCTCTCCTCGTCAACACGAACGTCGATCGCAGGCGTGCTTGGCACCGAGTACACGGTGATTCCAGCAGCCGCCGGTCCAATCGCCGTGATCTATAACCTCCCAGGGCTCAAGCAGAAGATCTCGTCAACTTCGACGAAGACCACCACCGCCACACTTCGACTAAACGGC
>SHYI01000039.1 GCA_009692905.1 Chloroflexota bacterium | reverse complement strand
GCGACGCGATCGCCGAAATCGCTCTGGCGCTCGCGAAGGGTCGCATCGCATCAGGCGCCGCCGCACCAGGCGCACCCGTCTTCATCCTCGCCGGATCTGGTGCCGAGTCTGCTCTCGCCCTTGAGGCAGGGCTACGTATCGCTGCAAGCGGCACGCCGATTGTCGTGGCGCTCTGCGGCACACGAGCTCGACCAGAGCATGCTGCAGCATCGGCCGCCTGGGATCGACTCGAGTCGCTGACAAATGCGCGACGCTTCCGTGTGCCAGACATGCGTGAAGCGGCACACTTTCGCGCGGGCATCGAAGATGTTGCCCTGGTGATGGAGGCGCTCGGCGGCTCCACTGATGCGATCGTGCCACCCGTACCAACGCAGGCAGGAATCGATCTGGTGATTCGCGCGCGCGCCACTGGCGTTCCGTGCCTTGCAATCACGGCACCCGTTGGGCTTGATCCTGAGACGGGGAGCCGACGACGCGGCGCACCTGGTGCAGATGTGACCATCACGCTGCACCGCCCGCTGATCACGCTCCTCAGCGAAACATCGCGCAAGCTTGTTGGTGAGCTTATCGTTGCGCCACTCGACCTGCCGCGCGACGCCGACACCCTGGCGCAGTGAGCCAGCCCAGGAGTCCGCTCCGCTCCGCAACGCTTGCCGCACTCGCCGCTGGTGCGGTGGTACTGATTCTGCAAGAGATCAGCGCACTTGTTCCACCGATCGGCTCAGCAGTACGCAGCCTGCCAATTGTGGCGATCGTGTTGGTGCTGGCAACGATTTACATCGTGGTGCAGTTGATCCGTTCGCGTTAGTCGCGCTGCAGCATCCCCGTATCAAAGGTTCGCTCGGTGCCCGCGCGCAGCCGCGCGATGTTGTCGGCGTGGGCAAACCAAACTAACGCAGGCCCAACGATTCCATACGCAATAAGGGCGCCGTCGAGCATCCCGGTTGTGGCGTAGCTAATGATGAAGAGGGCTGGAGCAAAGAGTGCTGCGGCGGCGAGTGATCCGAGCGAGACGATCCTGGTTCGCCAGATCACGATGAGGAAGATCGGCGCAACCGCAGCAAGTGCGATCGGCGCAATCGCGAGCGCGGTGCCGAAGCCGGTTGCGATCCCGCGACCCCCCTTAAAGCCGACCCAGATGGAGCGAGTGGCGCCGATGACGGCAAAGAGCGCGGCGAGAGCGGTCCAGCTACTCGTCCAGATCTCAGCCCCCTGCGCGGCCAGCGAGTGCACGGCGAGAACGGGGAGGGTCCCCTTGAGAATGTCCCCCGCGGAAACCACGGCGGCGCGTCGACGACCGAGCGCCCGCAGTGCGTTGGTGCCGCCAGTGCGGCCAGAGCCTATGGAGCGTGGATCGGGGCCACCGGTGAGGCGCGCCACGAGGAGACCGAACGGGATAGAGCCCGCCAGGTAGGCGCCGAGAGTGGCGGCGAGGAGCAGCGGTAGGTCCATTGCGGCGGAGATTAGCAGCGCGCGGCAAGGGTCGGCGGCGGGGCGTAGGATTCTCGTATGCCCGACTACGACCTCCTCGTTCTCGGCGGTGGAACTGGTGGCTATGCCGCCGCCATCCGAGCCGCCCAACTCGGCAAGCGTGTGGCGCTCGTCGAGCAGGAGAAGGTGGGTGGCACCTGCCTCCACTGGGGCTGCATCCCCGCCAAGGCGATGCTCGAGAGCGGCGACCTGCTCGCCAAGATCGGTAAGGCGGCCGACTTCGGCATTCAGATCACCCCCGCCACCGGCATCGACACCACCGTCGTTGGCGCTCGCCGCGACAAGATCGTGGCCAAGATGCACGCGGGCCTCAAGAGCCTCTTCAAGAAGAACAACGTCGAGCTGATCGCCGCTCGCGGAACCATCACCGCCCCTGGCACCGTCAACGCGGCGCTCGTCGACGAGGCCGGCCAACCAACCGGCGAAGCGCGCACCATCACCGCAACCGACATCGTCGTTGCCACTGGCTCCAGCGTTCGCAGCATTCCAGGCCTTGAGACCGACGGCAAGATCGTCGTGAACAGTGATGACATCGTCACAGGAACGCTGCATCCAAAGCGCGTGATCGTGGTTGGCGGCGGCGCCGTTGGCTGCGAGTTCGCCTCGTACTTCCGCGACATCGGTGCCGAAACAACCATTGTTGAGATGCTGCCCGCCCTCGTGCCACTCGAAGATCGCGACGCGTCGAAGGAGCTCGCGCGCGCCTTCACCAAGCGGGGCATCGCCATTCACGTCGCACACCGCATCAGCGAGGGGAGCCTCGTGCGCAGCGCCGATGGCGTGACGCTGAGCATTGAGCCGGTTGACGGCACGGGTAGCGCAACGCCGTTGAGTGCAGACCTGCTCGTCATCGCCGCCGGTCGTGTGCCGAACAGCGCGAACATCGGCCTCGAGAGCACCGCAGCCACCGTTGAGCGCGGATTCATTACGGTTGACGCGCAGATGCGCACCAAGCAGGAGCACCTCTACGCCGTCGGCGACGTGATCGGCGGGCTGCAGCTGGCACATGTTGCCGCGCACGAGGGCCTGATCGCCGCCCACGCGATTGCTGGTCAGCCGATTCACGCCATGAACTACGCGAAGCAGCCACGCGCCACCTACTGCCGCCCCGAGGTCGCCTCGGTTGGCGCAACCACCCAGGAGCTGGAGCGCGACGGCGTGCCGTTCGTTGCAGGGGTGATGCCGTTTGCCGCAATCGCCAAGGCGCACATTGGTGGCGACAGCGACGGCTTCTGCAAGGTGCTCCGACATGCGGAGAGCGGCGAACTGCTCGGCGTGCACATGGTTGGCCCAAAGGTCACCGACCTCATCGCCGAGGCGAGCCTGGCGCTGGAACTCGGCGCGACCGCCGAGCAGCTTGGCGGCACCACACATCCACATCCAACGCTCAGCGAGGTGCTCGGCGAGGCGGCACTCGTCTCGCTCGGCCGCTCGGTGAACTTCTAGTGGCCGGGTCGCCACTCATCGGCCGACAGCTGCCAATGCTTGGCGCTGCGCCGAGCCACACCGAAGAGATCCTCGTCGCCTCAAAGCACCCAGAGTGGATTCGCTCGAAGGCCCCAGGTGGCGCACGCTATCGCGAGCTGCAGTCGCTGCTGCGCACGCAGAGCCTGAACACCGTTTGTGAAGAGGCGCGCTGCCCGAACATTGGCGAGTGCTGGGAGCAGGGGACCGCGACCGTAATGATCCTCGGCGATACCTGCACGCGCGCCTGCGGCTTCTGCGCCGTGAAGACCGGTCGACCGGATGGCCTAGACCTTGATGAGCCGCGCCGCGTGGCCGAGGCGCTCGCCTCGCTGAACCTCGACCACGTCGTCGTCACCAGTGTCGCCCGCGACGATCTTGCCGACGGTGGTGCCGCGATCTTCGCCGCCACCATTCGCGAGCTCCGCGCCCTTGCGCCCGACACGGGCGTGGAGGTGCTGATCCCTGACTTCGACGGCCGCGAGGAGCCGCTCCGTGCGGTGATGGAGGCGGCCCCCGACATCGTTGACCACAACCTTGAGACAGTGCAGCGCCTACAGAAGCCGGTGCGCAAGCGCGCCCGCTGGGAGCGTTCGCTCGAGGTGATCCGCCGCGCCAAGGAGATGGCGACAGAACTTGGCAACCCGGTGCACACCAAGAGCTCGCTGATGGTTGGCCTTGGTGAGGAGCGCGCCGAATTGACGGAGGCGTTCAAGGCGCTGCGCGCCGTTGACTGCGACGTGCTGACGATTGGCCAGTACCTACGCCCAACAGCCGAGCACCTGCCGCTGGCGCGCTACTACACACCAGCCGAGTTCGACGAGATGCGCGACGAGGCGTTGGCACTCGGCTTCAAGCATGTGGAGTCGGGGCCGCTGGTGCGCAGCTCGTATCACGCCCGCGACCAGGTGCCGGCCGGCTCACCTGCGCTGCGTGGCCGCCGCGCCGAGCGGGCGAGCGCATGAGCCGCAGCACCACGCTGAGCCCGCGCATCCCGCTCGCTGAACTGCACTGCCACCTGGGCGGCTCCGTTACCCCCGCGATCATGTGGGGGATCGCGCACTCGCAGGGGATTCGGCTTCCGTCCAAGGACTACTGGGCCTTCCGCAAGATGATCACTGCGGGAGCCAAGCGCACGCGCAGCTTCAACGGCTACCTCGACCTCTTCCACTGGACTGAGTTGATTCAGTCGTCCCCAATCGCCGTGGAGCGATCGGTGTACGAGGTGGTTGCTGGTGCGTATCGCAAGAACCACATCACCACCATGGAGCTGCGCTTCAATCCGATGAAGCGCAATCGCAACGGCGAGCAGGACCTCGACCACATCATCGCCGCGGCAATTCGTGGTGCCGATCGCGCCGCACTTGAATATCCGGTGATGCCAGGCCTCATCCTCTGCCTCGACCGTGGCTTCACCTACGCGCAGAACGAGATCATCGTAGAGAAGGCGATCGCCTGGAAGAGCCGCGGCATCGTCGGCATCGACGTAGCCGGTCCAGAGTCGAACAACTTCAAGGTCGCCGAGTACAAGAAGCTCTTCCGTCGCGCCAAGTTGGCCGGCCTCGGCATCACCGTGCATACAGGTGAGTCTGGCCCCGTCAGCGAAGTGCTCGACGTGATCAAGAACCTCGAGCCTGACCGCATCGGCCACGGCGTGAAGTCGGCGCAAGATCCTAAGACGCTGAAGGCGCTCGCCGAGCGCAAGATCGTTCTCGAGATCTGCCCAACCTCAAACCTGATGACGCAGGTGGTGAAGGATTGGGATGAGTTCCGCCAGATCTTCGACGCCCTGCGCAAGAACAAGGTGCGCTACGTCATTGGCACCGACGGCCCCGAGATGCTGCAGACCTACATTCGCGACGAGCTCGCCGCCCTCGGCCGACACGGCATCCTCTCCGTAGAGGAACAGGAGATCGCCGCCGCCACCTCCATCAAGGCGAGCTTCGTGAAGAACGCCAGCAAGGCGGCAATCCCGCGCAGCGCAGGCACCTCGCCGCGCACGCTGAAGGAAGAGGTCTAGTTCCCCGCTGCGTCGTAGAGCGATGTGCGCAGCGCATCGATGAACGCCTGGTCGGTCGCTCCCTCCATCACCAGCACGTACGGCGTGGCGTCGATCATCAGTAGGCCCGCAGGATCGGTGACCCACTCCGCAGCGCAGGCATCCACCGTGGCACGCAGCTTGGTATACGACGCGTCGTTACGGAAGCGGTAGAGGCGGGCAGGGAGGGGAGTAGCCTCGCCAAGGCCAGCGATCGTGAAGGAGATCGCCATTGGGGCAAGCCCCTGATCGGTGCACCCTGCATCGCCGCTCACGACCGTGTCGACGGTGAGGTTGAACGTGGCAAAGCGCTTGGTCAGCCCAGCGAAGTCGGTAGGGGTCGCCTTGGGCGATCCGTGGATCGCCTCAAGCCCCGAGCCGCAGCCCGCCAGCAGCAGAGCCAGGGAGGCAACCAGGGCGACTCGTCTCTTCATGCACTAACCCTACACGCAGGGTCCAAAACGACTCCCGGCCTCTTAGTTGGACGCATCGCGCCCCGATCGGTATCATCTGCATCCGGGCACGGCCCGCACTCGGGGCGCATTCGTCTAGCGGCCTAGGACACTGCCCTCTCAAGGCAGAGACCACCGGTTCGAATCCGGTATGCGCTACCACTAACCCAACAGCGGTTTAGCCCAAAAGCACCGCACCTCGCTTGGGCGCCTTCTATTACAATTGACCTATGACTGACGAACAGCCTAGCCAAGGGACCGCCCTCGATCGAAAGATCCTCAACGAGCTGGAGCCCGAGGCTGCCCGACTACTTAATCGCCACATCCAGGTGGCTGAAGAGTGGTTCCCACACGAATACATCCCGTACCGACTCGGCCGAGACTTCGACAAGGAGCCCTGGACCCCAGATCACCCGCGACTAACGGGCGTCGCGCAGACCGCGTTCGAGATCGGGCTGCTGACCGAAGACAACCTGCCCAGCTATCACCGACTCATTCACGGCATGTTTGGTTCTGGCGATGGCGCCTGGATTAACTGGGTGGGCCGCTGGACCGCAGAGGAGGGGCGGCACGCCATCGTCCTGCGCGACTACCTCACGGTCACCCGCAACATCGATCCAGTCCTGCTGGAGCGTGGTCGCATGAGTCAGTTGGAGAAGGGCTACGAGCATCCATTCCCAGACACCCTGCACGGCCTGGCGTACGTGGCATTCCAAGAGCTGGCGACGCGCATCGCGCACCGCAACACCGGCCGCTATTCAGACGATCCCGTGGCGGATCGAATCATGGCCCGCATCGCCGCCGACGAGAACCTTCACATGGTCTTCTACCGCGACATGCTAAAGGCCGCGATCCAAATTGAGCCGTCGGCCGCGGTGCGGGCGATCGTTGACGAGGTCCTTGGCTTTGAGATGCCGGGTGCGGGCATTCCGAACTTCCTCCGCAAGGCCGCCGATATTGCGAAGGCTGGAATTTACGATATTCGCGTTCATCGCGATGACGTGCTGATGCCGATTCTGCGCTTCTGGGGTATCTTCGAGCTGAGCGGACTCGATGCCGCAGCAGAGCAGGCGCGTCAGCGCCTCCATGAGCATCTCGAGAAGCTTGACGCCGCAGCCCGCCGCTTCGAAGAGCGCCTGGCATCATCCAACGTTCCACGCCTGGGTCCAGCCCGCTAACTCCTCTCCCAATCTGCTTAAGCTGCAGACTCGCGCGGCATTGGCCGCTACCCCCTGTCATGATGCGCGCATGAACGTGCAGCTTGGTACCGCCATCGCCGCCCCTGGAAGTCGCGCCAGTGGTTGGCTCGCCGTGGAGACGGCGCCTGGCGAGCAGACGCAGATTCCTGTGGTCGTAATCAATGGCGGTCAGCCTGGCCCACGCCTCGCCATCACCGCGGGCATTCATGGCGGCGAATACACCGGCCCCGCTGCGCTTCGTTCGCTGCTGCTCTCGGCCGAGGCTGGCGACCCCGCCATCCTCGCAAACCTGAAGGGCTCGATCATTGCGACGCTCGCCACGAGCCCTGCCGCATTCAAGGCACGCTCAATCTACGTGAACCCACAAGACGGCAAGAACCTGAACCGCGTCTATCCGGGCTCGGCAACGGGGAGTGCGAGCGAGCGGATCGCCCACGCCATTGCGACGCAACTCATGACCGGCGCCGACGTGTACCTGGACTTGCATGCGGGCGACATCAACGAGGCGCTCTCGCCGTTCGTGGGGATTGAGCAGACCGGTGATGCTGCGCGAGATGCGCGTGCCGTGGCGCTTGGCCGTGCCGTTGGCGCAGAGTGGCTGCTCATTGGCGCAAGCCCTGGCACCACCACCTCCACCGCCGAACAGCTCGGCGCGATCGGCATCCTCTGTGAGTTCGGTGGACAGGGGCACGTGGAGCCCGAGTTTGTGGCACGCCATGCCGCCGGCGTGCGCGGCGTGATCGCCGAGATGGGGATGGGCGACTTTCCGCAGAGCCCCATCGAACGTGAGGTCGGCCCGCTCAATCCTGGTGCCAGCACTCGCCTCAACAGCGAGGCGTGGCTGCGCGCCGAGATCCCTGCTGATGTCGCCGGCTACTGGCATCCAGCGGTTGGCGTCGGCTCTGTCGTAAAGAAGGGCGAGAAGCTCGGCGAGGTGCAGGGCGTCTTCGGCGACGTGCTGCAAACACCGACAGCACCAATCAATGGCGTCGTGATCTTCTTGGTGACGACCCTCGCTATGAACAACGGCGATCCGCTCCTGGCGCTCGGTGGCGACCCCGAGGGGGGCGTGTGGCCGTAGCCCCTACGCACTCGCGCCTCGCCGCCTTTAGCGCTGGCGGCCTCGACGTTGAGGTGCATCTCTGGGACATCCCGTACCTGGTGCCGTTCCGCATCGCGCGACCCGATCCAAACGAGGAGAGCTCGCGCACGGCGTTCGTGCACATCACCGACCGCGCCACCGGCCTTGAAGGGTGGGGGGAGGGCTGCGCCGACCCGTATTACGGCGACACCCCTGAGACGATTGCCGCGGTTGCACCCCTTCTCTTCTCAGTAGCGCTCCCTGCAATTGAAGCGGCGCTCGCTGAGGCGGGTGGAGCATCAACCGGAGCCGGATACGCAGCGGCGCGTGGCTTATCGGGCATCAGCGGGCGCTCTGCCGATGCACTCGCGCCAATGAGCGCCGCCATGGATCTTGCCCTCGGCCATCACGGTGCGGCGAAGTCAGCGATCGAGCAAGCACTGCAAGATCTGCTGGCGCGTTCAGCGAACACCTCGCTGCGCCGCCTCCTTGGCGCGCCAGAGAACATTGGGCACACGAACCTCACGATCGGCATTGCACCGATCGACACCATGGTGGAGCGCGCCGCCGCGGCAACGAAGTACCCAAGCCTGAAGTTGAAGGTTGGCCTTGGTGGCGAAGAGGAGCTGCTGCGCCGCGTGCGCGAGGTCTATCACGGCCCACTCCGCCTCGATGCGAACTGCGGCTGGAGCCTGGAGCGAGCGCTTGAGCTCCTGCCACACATTGAGCGCAGCAACGTTGAACTGCTTGAGCAGCC
>SHYI01000038.1 GCA_009692905.1 Chloroflexota bacterium | reverse complement strand
TGGCGGATGGCCCTGCGCATCACGGGGAGCGAGGCGAGCGCCGACGACGCCCTGCAGGCTGGACTCCTCTCGGCGTACCGCTCCCTCGACCGGGTCGCGCCGACCAACCTTCGGGGATGGTTCGTGCGGATCGTGGAGAACGCCGCGCGTGACCTGATGCGCCGTGAGCGCAGGCACCCAACACTCCCGTTCGCCAGCGAAACGCACGAGGAGGCGGGGGATGGTGCGCATCGCGAACGCGTCGCGGCAGAGCCGCAGGCGGGGGCGGCCTCTGATCCGGCGCAGCGTGCTGAGGCGAGCGAGCTTGCCGCTCTCCTCGTGACTGCCCTCGGGGCGATCCCAGAGGAGCGACGCCGGGCGATCCTCCTCTACGACGTCGATGGCTACGACTATGCGGAGATCGCTGAGCTGACGGGGGTATCGGTGGGAACCATCAAGAGCCGAATCAGCCGAGGGCGCGAAGAGCTGCGCCGCCTCCTTGCCGACCTGCGGCCGGGAACCGCTGGCGCCCCGTTATCGTTGGGAGAGCGAGATGAGTAACGCCGCCGGCTCCCCTGAGCACGATCCGCTGAGCGCCTATCGCGCCAGTGAGCCCCGCCGCGCCCGTGACCCCTTCGCCAACCCCGCCCTGCGCAGCGAGATTGCACGGATCGCCGAGGCTCGGGCCCAGCGTGCTGCGAGTGGCTGGCGCTCCGTCCTCTTCGGCTGGGTGAGCGCTGCGCCGCGTGGTGCCCTCGCGGGCGCCGCACTCTCTGTGGCACTCCTTCTTGGGGGAGTTGCCGGCCAGTTCGCGGGTGGCGCCGAGAGCGCGGCGCGAATGGAGGCGGGAGCTGACCCGCTCGCATCGAGCCTGGTCCCCGAAGCCTCGATGGATGTGAAGGCGGACGGAGCGACCGGCGAAATCCTCGAGTCAGGGGCGCTTGATGGCGCCGCCATCGCCTCTGGAGCTGCACTCCTTCTACTGGCGGGGAGCCTCGCAGTGGTATTCGTGAGCGTGCGGAGGCGTCGCGCCTAGCCGAAGGGCTCTGCACTCCTGCGGTACCCTCGCGGTATGCCAACCAAGCGCCGACTCCTCCTCGTTGATGCCTATGGGCTGATCTACCGCGCCTTCCATGCGCTGCCACCGCTCACCAATAGCCGCGGCCAACTGACCAATGCGGCGTACGGCTTCACGAGCATCCTCCTGCGAACGATGGCCGACGTCGATCCCGAGCGTGCCATCGTGGCCTTCGATGCCCCTGGTACGACCTATCGGCACGAGCGGTTCCCCGCGTATAAGGCGCAGCGGCCGTCGATGCCCGATGAGTTGCGCTCGCAGGTGCCGATCGTTCGAGACCTTGTCGCGGCGCTGGGACTGCCGCTCCTAGAGGCAACCGGGTACGAGGCAGATGACGTGATCGGTACCATCGCCACCGCGGCGGAGCGCGACGGTTGGGAGGTGCACATCGTCTCGGGCGACCTCGACATGTTGCAGCTGGTCACCAAAAAGGTTCACCTGATGCACACCGCCAAGGGTGGAGCTGATGCGATCGTTGAATACGATCCAGAGCGCGTCTTCGCGCGGTACGGCCTCACCCCAGAGCAGATGGTTGACTTCAAGTCACTCAAGGGAGACAGTTCGGACAACATTCCTGGTGTTCCAGGTGTTGGAGAGAAGACCGCCTCTAAGTTGATTGCAAGCTTCGGCTCGCTAGAGCAGCTCTACGCGCGTCTCGATGAGGTCGAGCCTGTGCGCATCCGAGAGTCGCTCGCTGCAAACCGTGATGCGGCATTCGCCGGCCAAGGGCTGATGACGATTGATCGCGATGCACCACTTACCCTGCCGGCCACGGGTGGCGAGATTGGGGTGTATGACCGCGAAGCGGCACTCGCCCTCTTCCGCAATCTGGAGTTCCGCGCACTCGCACAGCGACTGCCGCCACTGGCCGGTGAAGATCGTATTGCCGCGAACGCCGCGGTCAGCGCCGCTGCGGCGGGTGCTGCGCTGCGAGGCTCTGCTGCACCTGTCGCAAAGACTGCACCGAAGGTGACAGTTGGGAGCGACCTACAACTCGGATTCAACTTTGATGCGGTGACGGCGGGGAATACCGCTGCGGGCAGATCAACCCAAGCGGCGAGCAGCGCCACAGACGAATCGGATGCCCACTCCAAGATTGAACAGGTGAAGCGTGGCGAGCTTGCCGCGGCGGGGATTCGCGTTCTGCGCGCGGCAGATGAGGCGCGGGATGCGTTCCGCGGCCTTTCGCCGCAGGGGCACCTCGCCATTGGCGGTGTGGGAGCAGATCGACGTGGCCCAGAGGCCGAGCTGGCGATTGCGATTGTCGATGACGCGGGAACGATTCTGGCCGCCGATGATGGTGCCGTGGTGCATGCGCTCCTTGAATCGCTTGCCAACTCCAAGCGCGAGATTGCCGGTCTCGCCGTGAAGGGGCTGATTGGCGCCATGGTGAGCATTCGACCTGAGTCCTCACCACGCCTCGTTGACGACGTTGCGCTCGGCACCTGGATTGCCAACGTCACCATGCGCAACCCTGGACTCGTGGAGGTTGCCTCCGCGCGACTCGGCGCCGACCTCCCTGACCGGCTGGAGCCGCTGCAGGAGGCGGTCCTCGCCGCACTTGTGACGCGAGCGTCGCGCGGCCCCCTGGCTGAAGAGTTGCGCGAGGCCGGCACGCTGCGCCTCTATCGAGAGATCGAGTTGCCACTCGTCGAAGTACTTGCACGCATGGAGATCGCTGGTGTCGCCGTTGATCGCTCCGCGCTGAGCGAGCTCAGCACGGCATTCACTGCAGAGATTGCGCGCTTGGAGCGGGAGTCCGAGCGGGCCGTTGGTCACCCTATTGCGCTCGGCTCGCCGAAGCAGCTCGGCGAACTCCTCTTTGTGGAGCTCAACCTTCCGAAGGGGAAGAAGACGAAGACGGGCGCATGGTCGACCGATGCAAGCGTCCTGGAGGAGATCCAGGGGGAGCATCCGATCGTTGGGATCGCCATGGAGTGGCGCACCGTTTCGAAGCTCCAGAGCACCTACGTCGAGGCGCTGCCGAAGCTCGTGGAGGGCGACGGCCGTGTGCACACCACCTTCCAGCAGGCGGTGGCGGCGACGGGGCGACTCAGCTCCACCGATCCAAACCTGCAGAACATTCCGATTCGAACCGCCCTCGGCCGCAAGATCCGGAACACCTTTATTGCGGAGAAGGGGAACACCCTGGTAGCGGCGGACTACAGCCAGATCGAGCTGCGTATCTTGGCGCACGTCACCCGCGACGAGCACCTGATCGCTGCCTTCGCCGCCGGAGAGGATATTCACCGTGCGACCGCCGCTCGCGTGCTCGGCAAGCCAGCCGCCGACGTGGACGCCGATGAGCGCGCCATGGCGAAGATGGTGAACTTCGGCATTGCCTACGGCATGGGCGACTTCGGTTTGGCCACCCGAGCGGGCATCTCTCGAGATGCGGCGAAGTCCTTCATCGCTGGCTACTTTGAGCGCTATCCGGGGATTCGTCGCTACATCGACACCATCAAGGAGGAGGCGCGAGCGAACGGCTCCGTCACAACGCAGCTCGGGCGCCGTCGGCCGATCCCAGAACTGCGATCAGGGAACCCTGCACTACGCGCGGCGGGGGAGCGTGCTGCCATTAACCATCCCATTCAAGGAACGGCGGCCGATGTGATCAAGATCGCCATGATCCGTTTGGCACCACGACTTGCAGAGGCGGGCCTCAAGGCACGACTCGTGCTGCAGGTGCATGACGAACTACTGCTTGAGGTCCCCAATGGTGAGATTGATCGCCTCGTGCCAATCCTCGTTGACACGATGGAGGGTGCGCTCGCGCTGGATGTGCCACTCACCGTTGAGGTGAAGAGCGGCCCGCGATGGGACGAGATGAAGCCGTGGTCCGCCCGTGCCTGAGCTGCCTGAGGTGGAGACGGTCGTCCGTGATCTCGCACGACTCGTCACTGGCGCAACGATCACTAGCGCCAACGTCTTTCGTGAACGCAATCTTGCGACCCCTGATGCCCCCTCGTTCACCGATGCGGTTCGTGGCCGGCGCATCCTTGGCACGCGTCGTCGCGCGAAGTGGATCATCGTTGAGCTCTCCGGTGGAATCCTGCTCCTCGTGCACCTGCGAATGACGGGGCAGCTGCTGGTTCTGCCCGCTACGGTGGAACGGGATCCCTATATTCGCCTCTCGCTCACGCTGGACGATGGTCGTGAGCTTCGCTTCCGGGATGTCCGTGCGTTTGGGCGCGTTGCGCTCGTCGCGCAGCGTAGCGACGGTGAGGCCGCCTCAAACCTTGACCCGCACTCGCCGCCGCTCCTCGCCGACCATGGTGTTGAGCCGCTCGCAGCGGCATTCACCGCAGACGCCCTTCGCGCACTCATTGCGCATCGCGGAACACGCATCAAGAGCCTCCTCCTCGACCAGCGCTGCATCGTGGGCATCGGCAACATCTACGCCGACGAGGCACTCTGGCGCGCAAAGATCCATCCACTCACCCCTGCGAACAGGCTGCGCCCGGCGCAGCTCGACGCGCTGCACCTCGCGATCGTCGGCGTGCTGAGCGAGGCGGTTGCCGCCCGCGGCTCCTCGATCAACGACTACACGGCACCAGATGGCGATGGCGAGATGCAGGAGCGCCTTGACGTTTACCAGCGCACCGGCGAGCCATGTCACCGGTGCGGTGCGGCAATTCAGCGCTCGGTCGTTGGGGGTCGCGGCACGCATGTCTGCCGTACCTGTCAGCGTGCTCCACGCGGCGCGGGGCGCGCTGCGGCGTCGCGTGCTGTGCGCGGACCCCGCTGGAGTGAGCGGGTGACCCCAGAGACTGTCGGTGCAACACGAAGCGAGCGTGCTGCGGCGCGTCGACGCTCGGCGCGCCAAGGGGAGGCGGCATGAGCATCATCACGTTGAGTGATGTCCGTCGCGAGATCGGTGCCGCCGTCATTCTTGATGAGGTGACGCTCAGCGTTGCCGCTGGGGAGCGCATCGGCCTGGTCGGCCCGAACGGGGCAGGGAAGACGACCCTTCTCAAGATGGTCGCGGGGCTTGAGTCACCTGACCAGGGCCGCGTGCAGCATGCCAAGGGGCTGCGCATCAACCTCCTCGCGCAAGAGTCAGCGCAGGACCCCGAACTACTGAACTCCCCGACGCTCATTGAGGCCGTGATCGGCGGTGCCGCCGAGATCGTCTCTCTGGCCGCCGTACTCCGCGAGATGGAGCTTGATGGTCGCGCGGGCTCCACGGAGTACGCCGATGCGCGGACGAAGTTTGATGCGGCTGACGGGTACGCCCTGGAGGACCGGGTGGGCGCGGCGCTCCGAGGACTCGGTTTCCCAACGGCACGGCACAGTGAGGCCCCTGCGCGCCTCTCCGGAGGGGAGCAGACCCGCGTCGCCTTGGCGCGACTGGTGATCGCCGATCCAGACCTGCTGCTGCTCGACGAGCCGACGAACCATCTCGACATTCAGGCGATCGAGTGGCTGGAAGGGGCGCTGCGTGCGCGCAACGGCGCACTCATTGTTGCGAGCCACGATCGCGCCTTCTTGGATGCGGTCATTGATCGAGTCTGGGAGGTTCGTGCCCATCACGTCACTCGCTTCCGTGGCGACTACAGCGCCTATGCGAAGCAGCGCGGTGCCGCCGATGAGGGCGATGAGCGCGACGCAGATCGCCGTGAGAAAGAGATTGAACGTGAGCGGGAGCTCATTCAGACGTATCGAAGCCATCGCAAGTACGCAAAGATGCACGAGCATGAGCGCCGTCTCGCTGCGATCGAGCCGGTCGTTCGTGAGCGCAAGGCGATTTCGCTTTCGATCGCTGCTGAAGGAGCTGGGCGTGGCCCGGCCGAACCGTTGCGGCTCAGCGAGGCCTCCATTGGGTATCGAGAGCCGGCGCAGGTTGAGATCACCCGTGCGCGCAGCCTCGCCCTTCGCCGCGGCGAGCGCGTTGGAATCGTGGGCCCCAACGGTGCAGGTAAATCCACACTGCTCAAGACCATCGCTGGTCTCCTTCCAGTCCTTGACGGAAATGTCGAGATTGCTGGTGGCGTGGTGCCTGGCTACCTTGCTCAGGTTCGCGCAGCAGGGTTGCACGGCGCAACGGTGCTGGAAGCGTTGCGTACCGCTGTCCCCGTTGAAGTCTCTGAAGCACGAGCGCACCTTGCAAAGTTCCTCTTCCGCGGTGACGCGGTGGGGAAAGAGGTTGCGGTCCTCTCCGGTGGTGAGCGCAGTCGACTGGAGCTCGCCATTCTCGGTCTGATGCCTGCCAACCTGCTCCTGCTCGACGAGCCGACGAACCACCTTGACATTGATGCCTGCGAATCACTCGAGCGATTCCTGCTTGATGGCGAGCGCACACTCCTTGTCGTCAGTCATGATCGTCGACTGCTTGAGCGCATCTGTACATCGCTTTGGGTTGTTGAAGATGGTGTCGTGGCCGCCTTTGATGGCGGCTATACCGCCTGGCGAGAGGCGGTCGCTTCTGGTTGGACGACGAGGAGTGCCGACTCTCTCGTTGCGGGGCGGCTCGGTGCGCCAGGCGCACTCACGACCCATGCAACAGTTACTACCAAAGCGCAGCCGAAGGTTGCGGCGCCCTTCGCCAAGAAGAGTGCAGCTCCGAAGCCAGAGCGACTTAGCAAGGAGCAGGCGCGCCGACGTCGCTCTGCAATCGAGGCAGATCTTGAGCGACATGGACTACGGAAGGGTCACCTCGAGCTTGCGATGCTTGACCCAAACGTGATCGCTTCGTATACCGAGCTGGCAAAGGTGGCGAGCGAGCTAGCCGACGTGACGGCTGCGCTCCAACAGGCGGAAGAGGCGTGGCTCGTCCTCGAGGGGGAGGTGGCGAAGTGAGTGGTCGACTCGTCCGCGTCGGCCTTGGTGGCCTTATTGCGTCGGGGAAGAGCAGTCTTGCTGCGGCCCTTGCCTCGAATGTCGAGTTGCAGGAGGCTATTGGCGGCGCTGTTGAGCACGTTGATGCGGATGCACTCCTGCGCACAGCGCGTTCGACTGATGTGTCGCTTCGCGACGCGATCCTTGCCGTAGTGCCTGATGCGCGTCGCGCCGATGGGAGCCTCGACAGCGCCCTCCTTGCGGCGCGAGCATTTGCCGATCCTGCAGTAATGCACCGCCTTGAGGATCTGCAGTGGCCGGTCGTACGCCAAGCGATTAGTGAGGCGAGTCGAGATGCGCAGGCACGGGGGGTCCGCCTCTTGCTCGTTGAGGCGATCGCACTCGGGCGTTCTGGGCTTGCCGAGGAGCTCGACGGGAGCCTTTCCCTCCACGTTGACGAGGCAGTCCGTCGCGACCGCTTCGCCTCCCGCGGCGGCAACGAGGAAGATTTCCAGGTGCGCAACGCCGCACAGGCGGGGATCGCTGCGGAGATGGCGGGGATCGGGGCGATACGCATTGACGGGAGTGGCCCACTGCCTGAGACCGTGCACGCGGCGAGCCTCGTGCTCCGCCGCCTATGCTTGCAGGGTGAATCCACCGACTGAACCCACGGCGGAACTGGCCCCCTCTGCGGGGCGCCCCTTCGCCCTGCGCTCCGACTTCGTCCCCACCGGCGACCAGCCAACCGCCATTACGGAGCTCGTCCAAGGGCTCACCGATGGCCTCCATCACCAGGTCCTCCTCGGAGCAACAGGAACAGGGAAGACCTTCACCATTGCCAACGTCATTCAGCAGGTGCAACGGCCAACGCTCGTCCTTGCGCACAACAAGACGCTCGCCGCTCAGCTCTATGCCGAGCTGAAGGAGTTCTTCCCCGAGAATGCTGTCGAGTACTTCGTCTCCTACTTCGACTACTACCAACCGGAGGCCTACCTCCCACGCTCCGATACCTACATTGAGAAAGACTCCAGTCGCAATGATGAGATTGACCAGCTGCGACACGCCGCTACCAAGGCGCTCTTTGAGCGTCGCGACACGATCATCGTGGCGTCGGTCTCCTGCATCTATGGCCTCGGCGCGCCGGTGGACTACGGCGCCACCGTGCTCAAGGTGCGCAAGTCAGGGAAGTATCGCCGCGATGCCATCCTGCGCCACCTCGTCGACCTGCAGTACCAGCGCAATGACGCCACCCTCGGTCGAGCCAAATTCCGTGTGCGTGGCGACACGCTTGAGGTGCAGCCCGCCGGCGAGGAGACGATCCTCCGTGTGGAGTTCTTCGGCGACGAGGTGGAACGAATCGCCGAAGTGGATCCACTGACGGGGGAGATCCTTGCAGAGCGCAATGAGATGACGATCTATCCCGCCACCCACTATGTGACGCCGGCGGCGAAGCTCTCTGAGGCGATTCGCGATATTGAGATTGAGATGGAGGGTCGCTGTCGCGAGCTTGAGGCAAGCGGGAAGGTCCTCGAGGCGGCACGCTTGCGCCAACGCACCACCTTTGACCTGGAGATGATGCGCGAGGTTGGCTTCTGCTCAGGAATTGAGAACTACTCGCGTCACCTCTCGCGCCGTGAGCCTGGCTCCCGGCCATGGACGCTGCTCGACTACTTCCCAGCCGATTGGCTCCTCGTTTTTGATGAGAGCCATATGAGCATTCCGCAAGTCGTGGGTATGTACAAGAACGACCGCTCACGCAAAGAGA
>SHYI01000037.1 GCA_009692905.1 Chloroflexota bacterium | reverse complement strand
GACACCAATGGCGGCACACTCACCAGCCGCATGTCTGAGATCGTGAAAGATGCGCGCGCGACCCTTGCCACCGACGCGGCGGCGAAAGAGATCGTTTGGGGGATCCACACACATAACGATGCCGAGCTCGCAGTGGCGAATGCCCTTGCGGCGGTGGATGCTGGCGTCCGTCATGTGCAGGCGACGATCAACGGTTACGGCGAGCGCGCTGGCAATGCGAACATGGTTTCGCTGCTCGCCAACCTTGCCCTAAAGACGCAGCACACCGTTGCCGGTGCCGATCGCCTCGCCGACCTCTCGCACCTCTCGCATGAGGTTGCTGAGATTGCCAACCTCGCCCCTGACGATCATCAGCCGTACGTTGGCCGCTCAGCCTTCGCCCATAAGGGGGGCGTGCATGGTGCCGCCCAGGTGAAGACGCCGCGTGCGTATCAACACATTAATCCAGCGCTCGTGGGCAACCGCGGGCGCCTCGTCGTCTCGGAGCTAGGCGGCAAGGCGAACACGGGAAGCCGCGCCGCTGAACTTGGCGTTGAGCTCGCGAACTCGGGGCTTGACTCGAAGACCCTCTCCACGCTCGTCAAGGAGATGGAGGCGGCTGGCGCAAGCTACGAGGGTGCCGAGGCATCGTTCCAACTGCTCGTGGAGCGCCATCGCCCAACCTACGTCGCGCCATTCACCATCGTCGACTTCACCGTGATCGTGGAGCAGCGTGAAGGTGCGCCTGGGCGCGCTGAGGCAACGGTGCGCGTCGAGGTTGCGGGGGAGCGTCTGCACACTGCAGCCGACGGCAACGGCCCGGTGAACGCACTCGACCGCGCCCTCCGCAAGGCGCTCGGCGCCTTCTACCCGCAGCTCGATGCGGTACATCTCGTGGACTACAAGGTGCGCATTCTCGACGGCGCTTCGGCGACTGGGGCGAAGACGCGTGTCGTGATTGACTCAGTTGCCGATGGCGAGTCGTGGTCGACCATGGGCGTCGGCGAGAACATCATCTCGGCGTCGGCGGCGGCCCTTGCCGACTCGCTGGAGTACGCACTCCGGCTGCAGGGCGGTGCGGTCACGCGCCGATCAGAGCGCGACACATCGGGCGGTCGTTCGGCATGAGTGAGGCGATCGCCTACGCCGGCGAGCCTGGTGCCTTTGCCGAGGATGCACTCCTCGCCTATTTCGGTGCCGCAGCCCCATCGCTGAGTGTCACCTCATTCGGCGATGTTCGCGCAGCCGTCCTTGATGGACGAGCCCTCTACGGCGTTCTGCCGATTGAGAATCTGATCAACGGCACCGTGCGCGAGACGCTAGATCTCCTTCGCGACGGCGCGCTCGAGATCGTTGGCGAAGTGGTGGTGCCTGTCTCGCTCGTACTCGCCGCCCTGCCAGGTGTCACGCTCGAGCAGGTGGAGCGCGTCTACAGTCACGCGCAGGCACTCGCGCAGGCAGAGGAGTATCTCCGCAGCCGACCCTGGGCACTCCTCACCACCTACAACACGGCGGGGGCCGGAGCGATGATTCGCGAGCGCGGTGAGCGTGATGCCGCCGCCGTCCTCTCGTCACGCGCCGCAGTGATCCACGGCCTCACCCCACTCACCGGTCCAATCGAAGGGGTGCAGGGAAACCGCACGCGCTTCTGGATCGTGCAGCGAGCGGGTGGCGCAGCGCCTCGAGCCACCACGAGTCCAGCACGCACCACCCTCCTGGTCGGCCTGCGCAACGAGCCAGGGACGCTCCTCGCCGCACTGGCGGTGATTGCGAAGGCGGGCGTGAACATCAGCAAGTTGGAGTCACGGCCGAATCGGGTCGGGGAGTGGGAGTACATCTTCTGGTTCGACCTCGACGGCGCGGCCGGCTCTCCCGAGATTCTCGGCGTGATGCAGGGGCTCGCCGACGTGACGTTGGAGCGACGCATCCTCGGCAGCTACCCACGAGGCGAGGCGCTTTAATCACGCCGCGGCGCGCGCCGCTAGACTCGCCCCATATGGAGCCACAGAAGATCCTCGTCGCAGGCGCATGGGAGAGCTCGCCGAACCTTGTCGAGATTCGGTCGCCCTTCGACGGCCATCTGGTCGGCACGACCTACCTCGCAACGCCGGAGCAGGTCGAGCGCGCCGCTGCGGGGAGCGTCACCGGGTTCGAAGCGATGCGCAAGCTCGGCGCATGGGAGCGTGGCGCAATCTTGCGCACCACTGCAGCGAAGATCACCGAGCGCCGCGAAGAGCTGGCGGCACTCCTCTCCGCCGAAGCGGGGAAGCCGATCCGCGATGCACGCGCAGAGATCGATCGCGGTGCGCTGACCTTTAGGCTCGCCGCCGAAGAGGCGGAGCGAATGATCGGTGAGACGATCCCGCTCGACCTCGCACCTGCGAGCAAGGGTCGCCTCGGCATCACACAGCGGTTCCCTGTTGGCCCAGTGCTCGGGATCAGCCCATTCAACTTCCCACTCAACCTTGCCGCCCATAAGGTTGCACCCGCCATCGCGGTTGGCTGCAGCATGGTGCTGAAGCCGCCGAGCGCAGACCCGCTGATCATGCTGAAGGTCGCGGAGATCCTCGTCGACGCTGGCCTCCCAGCTGGCGGGCTCAGCGTGATCCCAACCTCGCGCCCCGATGCGGATCGCCTGATTGAAGACGAACGCTTCAAGGTGCTCTCATTCACTGGATCACCGACCGTTGGTTGGTCACTGAAGGGGCGTGCCGGCAAGAAGCGCGTCATCCTCGAGCTCGGTGGCAATGCCGCCTGCATCGTTGACGCCACCGCAGATCTCTCGTGGGCGGTGAAGCGCTCCCTTGTTGGCTCGTTCGCCTACGCCGGACAGGTCTGCATCAGTGTGCAGCGCATCTTTGTGCACGAGTCTGTGGCCGACGCCTTTGAGCAGCAGTTCGCCGCTGGTGCCGCGAAGCTGGTGCTCGGTGACCCTGCGAGCGAGAAGACCGACCTCGGGCCGCTCATTGACGATGGCGCCGCGGCGCGCACCGCAGAGTGGGTGAACGAGGCAGTCGCCGCTGGCGCGAAGGTGATTTCTGGTGGCGCCGCTGCTAACCCCAAGGCACCGCGCCTCTTCGCTCCAACCATCTTGACGAACGTGCCGCGCGACGCGCGCATCTGCAGCGAAGAGGCCTTTGCCCCCGTGGTGATCATCGAACGCTTCAGCGACTTCTCAGCAGCTATTGCCGCGGTGAACGAGAGCCGCTTCGGACTGCAGTGCGGACTCTTCTCCAACGATCTAGCGCATGTTCGCGCTGCATTCGACCATCTGGAGGTTGGCGGTGTCATCGTGAATGATGTGCCGACCTATCGCATTGACAACATGCCGTACGGCGGCGTGAAGGATTCCGGTCTTGGTCGAGAGGGTGTGCGCTGGTCGATGGATGAGATGACCGAGATCAAGCTGCTCGTTCTCGCCGACCCGCAGTAGCAGGGTTACCCGCCGAGTTCGTCGCCCCCTGGCGTTGAGATGCGGGCGAGCGCCTCACGTACCGCTCGTCGAGCGCGCTTGGCGCGCCGCTTCACCTGATCAATCTCATGTGCGGCGAGTCGCAGCAGGTCGCTATGTTCACCCTCTACGAGAATTTCGTGGTCGCGCAGGCTCTCAATCGGCGCCTGAACCTCGGGCGCTGACGTCGGCGCCGGGGGTGGAGTTGCCGCGCGGCGCTCAGGGCGGAGCGGGGTAGCAGCTCGGCCGAGGAGTGCGGCAATCGCTCGCACCGCCTCTGGCGGCGCAGGCGTCTCCGTCGTCAGGAGTCGTGGGTCGGCGGTCGGCTCCCCAGATGTGGGCTTACGTTCGGTCACGCGTTTCCTCCCCGTCGGACTGGTGCCAGTTGGCCGCTCTATTCTCGCTGAAAGCGCATCGGCCGGGGTGCCGCCGCTCGTGAGGGCAGCCAGTGCGCCGACTGGATCGTGCAGGAACTCGCCCTTCGCCTGCGCAGCAAGATCAGCCCACGGCTCGCTCGGCGTTGAGTGGTGCTGCGCAACTCCCCAGAAGGCGACGCGACCGAATGCAGGGAGTCGCACCGTCAGTCCGCTGCGCACCAGCGATGCGGTGCTGATCAGAAGGCTGCGGTTGGTGATCGCATCACGGAGCTCCACGACATCACCAGCGCTCGCCGCAACACCAAGCCGATCGGCAATCGTGCTGGCAGGGAGCGGGCTCGCAGGTACTCCAGCAAGTGAGCTTGATGGGGCGACCGCTGGCGAGGCGTGTTGGATGGTGATCTCTGCCGCCGTATCGCTGTTGAGAGCGATCACCAGCGAACGGGCACTCCCCGCCGCATTACTGAAGGCGTAGGCGCTTTCGCGTGCGGACTTGTTGTTGCTCTTCGCATCAAACCAGCGGAAGTCGGCGACGCCGGCGAAGAGGTGACGCGCCCGAAGGAGCGGGGCGATCTCGCGGTCATACCGCTCGACATGGTCGGCGCTGATCGGGTCACTGGTTCGTGGCGCGCGGTACTCCATGCCGTAGCGCTCGCGCTGCCCCTCCCACTGTCCGTGACCGAGCATCGGCACGCCAGGGAGTGTCGCCGCCAACGTTGCCGCTAAGAGTGCGCGATCACCAATCCCGAACCCCACCGCGGCCGGCTCCTCGTCGGGGGTGGTGAGGAAGTTGACGTAGCGGCGCAGCAGCTCAGGATCGTAGGCCGTGGTGTCGCGCAAGATCGTACGGTACTCCGCGTTCTTGCCGTCTCGGAGCATCGCCATGAAGGCCGAGTTGTAGACGCGGTGCATGCCGAGCCCGCGCACGAAGTAGCCCTCAAGGAGCCAGAACGCTTCGGCGAGGAGCATGGTGCCAGGGAGCTCGCGCTCCACGCGCTCCACTACCTCGCGCCAGAACTCGCGCGGCAGCCGCTTGGCGAACTCTCGGTCGGTCAGCGCAAACTCGGTGCGCGAGGGGATCGCGGCAGCGGTGCCGCGCGCCGGGTACCAGAGGCGCCGAATGTGCTGCGCCGCAAGGGTCATCGCCGCATCAAAGCGAATGATGTCGGAGCGGTGCGCCACGGAGAGAATCTCTTGGATGACCGCCTCGCGCGCCTCTGCATTCAGGTAGTCGATCTGGGCGGTGTCCTTCCACGGCATGTTCGTGCCGTCGTTGCCGTGATAGATGTACTGCAACGAATCTTCCGCGCGGCGCTCAAAGGCGACGGCGGCATCATCACCGCGCTCGTATCCGTCCTCAATGCGGATGGCGCTGCCTGGCTCCCCTGAGAGGTTCTCGCCGCTGTAGCGATATTTTGGGAAGGGCGGATGTGCGGAGGAGAGGAGCAGCTCAGAGCGCTCGTTGACCCAGCGGCCGTCGATGGCGACATGGTTCGGCACCATGTCGGTCACGATGCGAATGCCAACGGCGCCGGCCCTGGTGCGCAGCGTCGCGAGTGCCGCATCACCGCCCAACTGCGCATCAACGACGTATTCGGCAACGGCGTAGGCGGAGCCCTCAGCATCAAGATCTCCAGCGCCGACCTTCATCGCACGAGAGGCGGCGCTGCGACGCCAGATACCGATCGGCCAGAGTGCGCTCACGCCGCGCTGCGCTAGAAGTTGCAACTCTTCATCAGGGATCTCGTCGAGGCGACGGATCGGCGCGCCATAGCGCTGGGAGAGTTGCGCGAGCCAGACGAGGAGGTGTTTCGCCTGAATGACCACCTCGCCCATCCAGGGGGCATCGCTCCCGTAGCGTGGCGGCTCAGGGGTGCCGAGGGCCGGCTCCTCCCCGCGAATCATCGCAACGCCTCAGGTTTGTGACCGCTCATCCGTGGAGGATAGGGGTGCGGAGTGGGTGATAGGCTGCACCGATGCCTGTTGAGACCGTTGCACGCTCCCTCTCGTTCATTAACTGGGTGGTGGTGAGCGGCCTTGCGGTCGGCAGCTTGGCCGCCATTCTCCTGCTGACCCACCGCTCGGAGTCAACGCGGGGCTACCGCGGGTTTACCGTCTTCGCCGCTGGTGGCTGGGCCTACCTCGCCTGGCTGGCCGACGGAGCGCTTCCGGTCCCCTCTGCCGATGCGCCCATCCAGGCCGCCACCCCCGAGATCGATGCGCTGCGCCGACTCCTGCTGGTGGCGGTTGCGTCGCTCTCCACGCTCTGGACGCTGCGCATCGCGCGCGGCAGCGATGGCCGGCACGTCGGTTTAGTCACCGTGGTCACTGCGGTTGCCGCACTGCTTGTTGCTGCAGTTGGCTGGGCTCCGACACCACTCGTTGCGGTGGCGCTCGCCCTGCAGCTCTTGATCCTCGCGGCTGTTACCGGCGGCTCATTTGCGGCGATGATCCTTGCTCACTGGTATCTCGTCACACCGAAACTTCCGGAGGCGCCGCTCTTGCTGCTGAGTCGCACGCTCGGCATCGGCATTGGCGTGCAGCTTGCCCTCTTTCTCATCTGGCAACTCTTCGGCCTCGGTGGCCTCGGTGCCGGGTGGGACTTCTTCGCAATATTGCGACTCGTGATCGGCCTGGTGTTTCCGGCACTACTCACCTACGCCGGATGGCGTACGGCAAAGGCTCGCTCCATGGAGTCGGCAACCGGGCTGCTCTACATCGGCCTTGGCGCGGTGACGACGGGAACGATTCTCGCCGCCGGGCTCTTCTTTGGCGCAGGGATCCTCGTTTAGCTCTTCGACTCCTGCGCGTTGGCGCGGAGTGCGGCCACGCGACGTTCAATGCGCAGCAGTTCACTGACGCTCCATGCCTGCGCAAAACAGGCGACCGGCGTGAATGGTGCATCACCCGTTGCGTTCTCTGAGATCGTGCCAAGCCCCGCCTCACGCAGATGCGCGCGATACGGGGCGAGCGCCTCGGTCACCAACGTCACTGCAGCTGTGCGACCTGCGGGGTTCGTAAGGTCGTGCACGGCGAAGGCGCTGTCGGCCCACGGGCCAATGAGCCAGAGCCAGCCGAGCCCTTGGTGATAGGCGCCATCGCGTGATCGTCGGTCGCCATCGTAGTCACCGCGATAGGCGGGATCACTCGGCGCCAGTGAACGAATCCCGATCGGGGCGCGCAGTTCGGCATCGGCTGCCGCAAACGCCCGCTGCGCCTCCACCTGCGGGATCAGGTCCCCACCAAGGCCGAGGGCGATGAACTGATTCGGTCGCAGTGCAAGGTCATCACCGCTCGGGCCATCGACCACATCGGCAAGCCACGGCACCTCGGAGCGAATGAACCGCGCACGGAAACTGGTGCGGACATGATCGGCAAGCAGATCTAGGTCGGTCGCGACGCGTGCCGCATCAGCAACGCCCACGCCGATCGCTGGATCCCGCAGCCAGGCGCCGACGCTGCGGAGCGCGCGGTACCAGAGCGCCGAGATCTCGATCGGCTTGCCGCGGCGGGGTGTTACCACCCAGTCGTCGAGCTTCGCATCCATCCAGGTGAGCTGGCGCCCCTCGGCCGATCCCACAATCAGGCCATCGCTATCGGCGCCGATCCCGAAGTCGGTGCCGTCGCGGTAGGCGGCGATGATGCTGAGGAGCGTTGGGAGGAGTTCGGCGCCGAGGGCGTGGTCGCCCGTCGCCGCTACGTGTGCACGTGCCGCCTCGATATACCAGAGCGGCGCATCAATGGTGTGGTACTCGGGCATCTCGTCGACGTGGTCGGGGAAGTTGTTTGGCAGCAGCCCTCGGCGCACCCACGGGGCGAACGAGCGCAGCACCGTGGCACCAATCTCAGGTCGGCCCGTTGCCAACGTCAGGCCGCGCAGGGCGATCGCCGTGTCGCGTCCCCAGTCGTTGAACCAGGGGTAGCCGGCGATCACCGACCAGCCGAGCGGCGCGGCTGGATCCGCTGGCCCAGGCGTGGCGGGAATGCGTCGACGTACAAGAAAGTCATCAGCGGCCAATACGAGCGCCTGCAGTTCCCCGCTCGCAGCGATCGCCGCATCGGCACCGTCGCCTACTGACTGCGCCCGAGCGAGCAGATCGCGATCGCGCGCCTCGCACTCCGCAAGCAGCGTCGCGCCACCACCGCTCACCATTGCGGCGAGGAGTTCGGCCGGCGGCCGACCGATGCCACCACCCTCTGTGGCGACCAGAAGCGAGGCACTCTCGCCAGCCTCGAGCCGTACGCTCCAGCGCAGGGGAGTGGCGTAGTCGGATCGGTCCGCCTCGACGCGGGCCGCGTCGTGCCGATGGAAGAGGCCACGAGCCACACCAGCATCGCTTGATAGGAGACCGCCGTCGCAGCGAACGTGCACCTCGGGCCACGAAGAGCCCATCTGCCACGAGCCCTGCTGTGCACTCTCATCCACGTGCGATTCGGCGCAAGCCACATCGCCAACCATCGCGTCATGGTGGTCGTGTGCCGTTGCGGTCAGGCGCAGCAGTAGATCGACGCCCGACGTTGCCGCAGCATCGAGGCTCAGGGTCAGCAATACGGCATTCGCGCCGTGGATTGCCGACTGTCGCTCAATGAGTTGCCCAACTGCAAGCGCCCACTCTTTGGTGACGCCGCCAACGCCAACCGAAACCTGGTGCAGTGGTGCGCCAAGTTGCGGCGAGAAGCAGCCCGGCTCAATCTCAAAACTGAAGAGCGGCAACCAGCCCGTGTCGGTACGCGCCCAGAGCATCGGTGGGCCGGCGAGCACGGTGCGAGCGACGGGCGGCTGCAGCGCCGCAACGAGGAGACCGTGATAGCGACG
>SHYI01000036.1 GCA_009692905.1 Chloroflexota bacterium | reverse complement strand
CCGGTCCAAACCTGCCATGCAAGAAGCGTCTTCGCCACGAGCGAGAGGATCATGTAGCTGCGCTCACCGTGGAGGTAGTCAGCCCACTTTCCAACCTTCAGGCGCTGCAACACCATGTTCACTGCAAAGATGTTGAAGCTGACGAAGAGGCTCACGTAGATCGTGATCAGCACAGGCTTGAACGCTTCAAGGTCGCGGCCATTTGGCCCAATGCCCGTTGGCCAGTTGGCAAGCGAGAGGCCAACGGTGGTGAAGAGGGCAAGCCACGGTGCGATCCCAGCGATGCAGCCGAAGATGTAGTGGCTCCACTGAACGTGTTTGCGCCCAATGTTTGCCTCTTCCATCGACCAACCGAAGAGGTTCATCGAAGCGTTGCAGACCGCAATGGCGATGAGTGCGCCAGCATCTGTAATGAAGCTCAGCGATGCAATGCCGACGATCATGAGCGTTGAGCTCAACGCGTACTCAGCCCAGCGCATTGGGTTGAACTCGCGGGCGAGCCAACTCTCGTAGCGCTTCCGGAACGGGTAGGCGACCAGGAAGTGCGCCAGTGCCGAGAGGAGAAAGAATGCAGCAACGAGATAGGCTAGCGGGAAGCTAATGAGCAACTCCTTCGCCGAGTCAAGTCCCACGAACTGGCCGTCAACGATCTTCGATACGGGATACGTCCCCTCGAAGCGCACCAGGGCATCAGTAGGGCTGATCCACCAGATGATGGTCGCCTGGATCCCGTGCAGGAGCACAAGGAGCCGGTTCCAGTTAAAGAGCTGCTTCGCTCGAGCAGCCGGAATGGCGGCAAACGTTGTCGCGACCCCGGTGCTGACGGCGGCCGCGCGCTCTGGCGCGGACCTCTTGGCTGTTGGCATTAAGGTTCCTCCCTTTTTAATTCTGCAAGCCGGACTTCAGCCTGGTGACCAAAAGGGTAGCGGTGTGGTTGTGATTTGCTCAAATCGTGCGTGAAATTGGCCCCGAAGTTGCGCTTTCTGAACCAAATTCGTGCTTGGGCTGGGGTAGGATGGGGCGATCGTGGAAACCCCGCGACGGCCGGGCAACGGGTCCGGGCAAACTCGCCATTGAAGGAGAACACATGAAGAACCTACGGATCGGTGCCATTCTTGGCGCCCTCCTCATGGTCGCCGCAGCGTGCTCGAGCACCCCTGTCGGCAAGGCCGGAGGAACCCTTATTGTCGCCCTGCCAGGCGACATCGTACGAACCGACGCTGCGTTGATGGACGACAGCAACACGTCGTACGTCATTCAGCAGGTTGTCGAGACCCTCGTCGGCCTTGAGCCAGGATCGACCTCAAAGGTCATTCCAGTGCTCTCAGAGAGCTATGTGATGAGCGCCGATGGCCTCACCTACACGTTCAAGCTGCGCAGCGGCATTAAGTTCCACGACGGCACCGAATTTAATGCGGATGCGGTCGTGTTCAACTATGAGCGCTTCATTGGGCTACCAACCGAGCTCCGAGACTACGCCTTCTATATCGGCGACATCTTCGGCGGCTATGGCAGCGAGAGCAACCTTGAGTCCGCAACCAAGATTGACGACCTGACCGTCGCCATCAAGCTGCGCAAGGCGAGCTCGAACTTCCTGTTGACCCAGACCCTTCAGGTCTTTGCCATCCAGTCGCCAACGGCGCTGGTTCTTGGTAAGGCTGACAACACCGAGACCGATGTTGCGAAGATCACTGCCGCCACCGGCGGCGCAGGCGCGATGGTCGGCACCGGCCCATTCAAGTTCGTGAAGTGGGTTGTTGGCGATAGCGTTGAAATTGAGAAGAACGCAGAGTATTGGGACAAGGCGAAGGTCGCCTACGTTGACGCGATCATCTTCAAGGCAGTTGCCGAAGAGGCTCAGCGCGTGAACGGACTTGCAACGGGCGAGATCGACCTCGCACAGACGATCGCTCCAGCGACGATCGCGGCGATCGCTGCAAACCCAGACCTACAGCTGATCGACCGTGGTTCTTCGTTCAACACGTTCCAGATTTCCATGAACCACACATACGCTCCGATCAGCAATCCGAAGATCCGTGAGGCGATCGCCTATGCGATCGACTACGACTTCTTGATCGCGACCTTCTACGCCGGCGCAGCGGTGCGAGCAACGAACTGGATGCCAGCTGGCGTTGCCTACGCGAAGGACCTCAATCTTCCAGGCTATGACGTCGAGAAGGCGAAGCAGTTGATCGCAGAGTCGGGTGAAACCGACCTCACGATTGACTTCTGGTATCCAAACGACGTGTCCCGCCCGTACATGCCTGATCCAAAAGGCTTGTTCGAAGCGATCACGGCGAACCTCGAGGCAGTTGGCTTCACGATCAACCCAAACAGCGATGGTTGGCGCGAAGGCTACCTGGATGACGAGAACCAAGGTAAGTACGAGATGTGGCTCCTTGGTTGGACCGGCGACTGGGCCGGCCCAGACAACTTCTTGAAGACGGCGTTCTTCGGTTATAAGAACGGCGCCCCTTCGAAGGAGTTCGCCTACAAGAACGATGCTCTCGACAAGGCGATGAACGACGCACTTGCAGCGGGCACCGAAGCTGAGGCGAAGACACTGTGGGAGACGGCGCAGGACTTGATCCGCGCTGACATGCCAACAGTGCCGGTTGCCAACTCGAAGCCGCAGGCAGCTGCGACGATCGACCTGAAGGGCTTCATCGGCTCTGCAGCGTTGAACGAGCCGCTCAACCTGGTCTGGCTCGACCGACCGTAACTGAGGTGCGTGCCGCGTAAGGCGGTGCGCCACTCGCTCTAACGAGAGCATCTGTCGCCGCTCCCTTGGCCGTGAGGCTGAGGGGGCGGCGACGGCGTTTCACCCTTAGACTCCCCTCATGGGGAGATACATCGTTCGCCGCTTGATCGCCGCGATTCCCGTGTTGATCGGGCTCTCCATTCTGCTCTTCGCCTACATCCGCATCCTCCCCGGCGACCCGTGCGTCGCCATCCTTGGCCAGCACCGCACCCCTGAGGCGTGCGCAGCCTTGCGCGAGAACCTCGGACTCGATCTTCCGCTCTGGGAGCAGTACATCCGCTACCTCACGAACACCCTTTCGGGCGATCTCGGCGCGAGCGTCGTGAACTCCCAGCCATTCTTGGCTGAGTTCCTCACGCGCTTCCCTGGCACGGTCGAGCTAACAATTGGCGCACTCGTCTTTGCCCTTGGCGCTGGGATCCCCCTCGGTCGGCTCGCCGCCCGGAAGGTCGGCGGTCGGATCGACGGTCTGATCACAGGCGTCAGTCTCTTTGGGGTCAGCATCCCCGTCTTCGTTCTCGGCCTCGCGCTCGTTGCCATCTTCGGCGTCATTCTCGAATGGCTGCCAACGCAGGGGCGAATTGATGCTCGCGCGCGCTTCGATGCCACCTCAGGGCTGCTCCTGATTGACACCCTCTTCGCCGGTCGCCTCGATCTATTTGTGGATGTTGTTCGCCACCTGATTCTTCCCTCGATTGCGCTCGGCTCCATCCCGCTCGCAATCATTGCCCGCATCACGCGCGCCTCGGTGATTGAGGTCGTAAACGAGGACTACGTTCGCACTGCACGTTCCAAGGGCCTCAAAGAGAAGACCGTTGATAACCGGCACGTGATGCGCAACGCCTGGCTCCCCGTTACCACCGTAGTCGGGCTGCAGGCTGGCGGACTCCTTGGTGGCGCGGTGCTGACTGAAACCGTGTTTGTCTGGAACGGGGTGGGGCGCTGGGTTGTGGATGCAATCCAGAATCGCGACTACCCGATCGTGCAGTCAACGATCCTTGTCTTCGCTCTCATCTTTTTGGTCGTCAACCTGCTCGTCGACATTGGCTACGCGTTGCTGAATCCAAAGATTAGGTACCAGTGATGCTGCGCGCCGCGTTAGTTGATGCACAGCTCGCCCGCCCGCCACGGGGTCTCTGGGGCGATGCCGCGCGTCGCCTGCGCCGCAATCGACCGGCGATGGTGGGACTCTTCTGCATCGTGCTCTTTGCCTCAGCGGCGATCCTTGCACCGCTGATTGCGCCATATGATCCGTACGCCATGAATGGGAGCAGCCTCGATGCGCCGTCGCTCACACACCTATTCGGCACTGACCTTCTAGGGCGCGACATTTTCTCGCGCGTTCTCTACGGTGCGCAGATCAGCCTCTTTGTTGGGGTTGGCGCCGTAGCCATTGCGCTCGTTATCGGCGGCGCCCTCGGTGCAATCGCAGGCGGATTCGGCGGCCGGGTCGACGGCGTGATCATGCGAACCACGGACGTCTTCCTTTCAATCCCGAGCATCTTGCTGGCGATTGGCATCGTTACCGCCCTTGGGCGTGGGATGCCACAACTGACACTGGCAATTGCGGTGAGCTACGCGCCAACGTTTGCACGACTGCTGCGCGGCTCACTGCTGGCGCTCCGCGAGGCCGACTACGTTGTGGCTGCGCGAACCATTGGTGCATCGCGCATGCGCATTTTGGTTCGACACATGCTGCCAAACGCTCTGACACCGCTCATTGTGCAGGCGACGCTGGTGCTCGCCACAGCCATCATCGACATCGCTGGCCTCGGATTCCTTGGCCTTGGACCGACCGATCCACGCACACCAGAGTGGGGGACGATGCTCGTGGACGCGCGTCGATTCATGCAGTCGGCCCCGCACATCGTGGTCTTTATCGGTGGCGCGATCGTCATTTCGGCGATCGGATTCAATCTACTTGGAGATGGGCTGCGCGAGTCACTTGACCCGAAGTTGAAGCGATGAGCGACCAGCACCTTCTCGAGGTTCGTGACCTGGTGGTGCGCTTCCGCACCCATGACGGTGCGGTGCACGCCGTGAACGGGGTCTCGTTCGACCTGGCCGCGGGCGAGATGCTCGGCGTGGCGGGCGAGTCAGGCTGCGGCAAGAGCGTCACGAACCTGGCGATCGTTGGCCTGCTCCCGAAGCCTGCCGGCCGCGTTGAGGGAGGCAGCGTCAAGCTCGATGGGCGTGAACTCACCACCCTCAAGGAGGAGGAGCTGCGCCAGGTGCGCGGCAGCGAGATCGCCATGATCTTCCAAGACCCCATGACCTCGCTCAACCCGGTGCTGCGCATCGAGGAGCAGCTGATCGAGACGATCCAGGCTCACCGCGAGGTCACGAAGGAGGCGGCGCGGACCCGCGCCATCGAGCTGCTCACCGCGGTCGGCGTCGCCAACCCAGAGTCGCGCCTGCGCAGCTACCCGCACGAGTTCTCGGGCGGCATGCGCCAGCGCGTGATGATCGCCATGGCGCTCGCCCTTGAGCCACGCGTACTCATCGCCGACGAGCCAACCACCGCGCTCGACGTCACCATCCAGGCGCAGGTGCTCGACCTGCTCCGTCGCCTCACCGAGGAGCGTGGCACGGCAACGATCCTGGTCACCCATGATCTCGGCGTCCTTGCCGGCATGGCCGACCGCGTCAACGTGATGTATGCCGGCGCGGTGATCGAGTCAGGCACCACCGACGATCTCTTCGCCAACCCGCGCCATCCGTATACCGTTGGCCTGCTGCGCTCCATCCCACGCCTCGACGGCGAGACGGGCGGCAAGCTGGTGCCCATCGAAGGTCGACCACCAGATCTTATTGATGCGCCAGTGGGTTGCTCGTTCTACGCGCGCTGCGCCTGGCGCACCGATCGCTGCGCGACCGAGACGCCCGCGCTGTTGCCCATTGATGGCGGCAAGGGCCCGATCGTGACGAGTGGCCCAACCGCAACGCACGTGGCCGCCTGCTTCAACCCAGTCGCCCCTGCAGAGGTTGCCGAAGGGCGGCCACTGCCACGTGCCGAAGGAGCCACTCGATGAGCGGCGAGCCTCTGCTGACCGTTAAAGATCTCGCGGTGCGATTCCCAATCCGCGAGGGGCTGGTGCGCGAGCGCACCGTCGCCGAAGTACGCGCGGTTGATGGCATCTCATTTGAGGTGGCGAAGGGGGAGATCCTCGGCCTTGTTGGTGAGTCTGGTTGTGGAAAGAGCACCGTTGCACGCGCGATCACCCGCGTCGTGAAGCCGAACGCTGGCACGATCGACTTTGACGGACACAATCTGGCGACGGCCGAGGGGCGCGAGCTGCAGGACCTTCGTCGTCGCGTGCAGATGATCTTCCAAGACCCGTACGCCTCGCTGAACCCGCGCATGACCGTTGGCGCGATCCTGCGCGAGCCAGCTGACATCTACAACGTTGGCACTAGCGCAGAACGAAGCGGTCGCGTATCGGAACTCCTCGAACTGGTCGGACTTGACCCTCGCTTCGCTGAGCGCTATCCCCATGAGTTTTCTGGCGGGCAGCGCCAGCGCATTGGCGTGGCGCGCGCGCTCGCCCTCAACCCAGATCTCGTGGTGGCAGATGAGCCGGTCAGTGCGCTCGATGTGAGCGTGCAGGCGCAGATCCTGAACCTTCTCGCCGAACTGCGCCAGCGCCTTGGGCTCGCCTATCTCTTCATTGCGCACGACCTCTCGGTGGTGCGCCACATCAGCGACCGCACCGCGGTGATGTACTTGGGAAAGATCGTTGAGGTTGCACCATCGGCCGAACTGAATAGTTCGCCGGTGCACCCGTATTCAATTGCGCTGCTCTCCGCGGTGCCAATCCCCGACCCTGCGATTGAGAAGAGGCGCAAGCGCATCATCTTGAAGGGTGACGTGCCATCGCCGTCGAATCCGCCGAGCGGCTGCGCCTTCCAGACGCGCTGCTGGCTGAAGGAGAAGCTTGGCAACCCAGAGCGCTGCAACACCGAGTCGCCGGCGCTCGTGCAGGTCTCAACGGGACACCAGGTCGCCTGCCACTTCCCCGACAAGGCGTAAAGCGTAAGAACGCTTAGCGGTTGCGCTCGCTGCGTACGAAGAGGAAGGTGCCAACCGAGAGCATGACCACCGTAGCGATGGCGATGACCGCAACCGTCCACGTTGGATCGGCGAGCACCGCTTCGTTTGGGTAGCCGTAGTACGCACCGCGAATGAGGTCAACGGCGTAGCGCAGCGGCGCGATGTGGCTGACGATGTCGAGGTACCACGGCAGGTTGCGGATTGGGTTGAACGCTCCGGCGAGGAAGAACTGCGGCAGGAAGATGAACGGGAAGAGCAGGTTCGCCGAGCGCTGGTTTGGCAGCAGGCTGACGATCAGTGCGCCGAACGAGGCACCGAAGATGGCAACCAGGATGAGCGCAGGGATGATGGCGAAGACCTGCGCCAGAGTGAGCGGGATGCCGAGCACGATGCCGAAGGCCATGACGGTGAAGGCCTGCGGGAAGGCGACCAGCGACTCGCCGAGGATCTTGCCGGCAAGGATCGTGCGTCGTCCGATCGGCGCCACGAAGATCTCTTGGCTGAAGTCGTTCTCGCGGTCCTCAAGGATGGAGACGAGCCCGAGCGCCGAGGACTGCCAGACGCCCTGCGCCAGCTGCCCCGCAAAGATGAACGGGAGCAGATCAATGCCCGGGGACTGGAAGTTCGAGGCGAAGGCCCCGCCAAGGACACCGATGAAGAGGGCGGGAAAGACGAGGCCGCCGACGAGGCGAATCGGATCACGAAGGAGCTTGGTGACATCGCGCGCGGCGATCGCCCCTGCAGCTGCCGCCTCACGGCGCAGGTTGAATCCGGTCGAAGTGTTGTGGGCTGTTGGCGCGCTCATCGGCGGAACCCCCGTCGCGGTGCATCGTCGAGCGGCGACTCTTCGCGATCATCGGCGGTTGCCGCAACGATCTTGAGGTACGCGTCTTCGAGGCTTGGGCTGCGCACTTCGAAGCGGGTAAGCGGCGTCTTCAGGTCACGCAAGAGCGTGTGGGCTGGCTCTGCACCCTTCACCTCAACGGCGAATCCGGCAGAGATCACCTGCGGCGTGTGGCCGAGCCGTTCAATCTCTGCGCCGAGTGCGACACGATCTGCCGCCTCAAGTTCAACGCGAGTAACGCCGGTGCCAACGCGCAGCTCAGCGGGCGTGCCGTTCGCCACAATCTTGCCGCGATCAATGATGCAGACCCGATCGGCGATCTCCACCTCGTCGAGGTAGTGCGTGGTGAGGACCATGGTGGTTCCTTCGCTGCGACGAATGGCATCAAGGTAGCCGGCCACCGAGCGACGCGACTCTGGGTCGAGGCCAACGGTCGGCTCGTCGAGGAAGAGTACCTGCGGCTTATGCAGCAGCGAACGGGCGATCTCCAGCTTGCGGCGCATGCCACCCGAATAGGTTGAGATTTTCTTGAAGAGATCGTCGCGGTCGAGGCCAACGAGTGCGCCAAGCTCAACGACGCGCTCGCGGTACTCCTGCGGCATGAACGAGAACGACGGGCGATAGGCGTATGCGCCGTAGAGGGCAGCATGGAAGCGGCAGTTCTCCTCGCCGGTGAGTGCACGATCGAGAGATGGCTTCTGGAAGATGATGCCAACGCGGCGGCGAACCTCCGACTGGTCGAGCGCCAGGTCGGCGCCGGCAATCTGCACGCTCCCTGAGGTTGCGGCAAGGGTGGTGGTCAGGATGCTGATCGTGGTGGTTTTACCGGCGCCGTTTGGTCCGAGGAGGGCGAAGAGGGAGCCCTGCTCGACGGAGAAGGAGACGCCATCTACGGCGTTGCGGTCGGCGCCCTTGTAGCGCTTGACGAGGTCCGAGACGACGATTGCAGGGGTAGTCGGCATGTTCGCAATCCTACCCCTCTCAGGGTAGGCTCGTCATATGGTTCATATCGCTGGTCT
>SHYI01000035.1 GCA_009692905.1 Chloroflexota bacterium | reverse complement strand
CGAGATCATCAACGCCGTGCGTGACACCATTGAAGAGACACCGCCAGAGCTCGTCGCCGACATCATGGACCAGGGCATTGTTCTTGCTGGTGGTGGTGCACTCCTGCTCGGTATGGATGTGCGCCTTTCGGCCGAAACGAAGATGCCAGTTCGCATCGCCGATGATCCGCTGACCTGCGTCGTGCGCGGCACGGGCATCATTCTTGACGAGGTTGAGGCGCTCGAGAAGATGCTCGTCCCCGAGACCTACCAGCGCCCCCTGCGCTAAGGACCCATGCTCCCCCGCGATCGTGGAGAGCGTAATCCGCAGGCTGGCCTTGTCGCCGTTGGCGTCGTGCTGCTCTTCAACGGGCTCCTATTTCTACTCTCTAGCAGCGCTCCGGTACTCGCCGTGCAAGGAGCGGCGGGGCAGGTGGTGCGCACGCTCAGCGAGCCCGTTGCCGCGGTGGGACGAGGGGCCGTATCGGTTCGCGATCTCTTCGTAGACATTCGTAGCCTGCAAGCCCGGCTCACCGCGCTGCTTGAGGAGCGTGATCAGCTCGCCTCTGAGGCGGCTCGGATTGCGAGCCTCGAACGTGAGGTAGCGGAGCTCCAGGCGACCCTCGATTTGCGTGCGACGACCTCATTTGCAACGGTTGCGGCCCAGGTTGTCGCGCGTGATTTCGCGATCGATCGGCGCTACATCATTCTTGATGTCGGGAGCGCCGATGGCGTAAAGGTTGGCGACGTCGTCATTGGGGCGGGCGCCTCACTCGCGGGGCGCGTGGTGCAGGTCTCCGACCAGAGTTGCCAGGTCCGTCTCCTCACTGACCCAGAGTTCTCCGTTACCTCCGAGGTCGCCTCAACCGGTGCGATCGGGCAGGTTCGCGGGCGTGCCGCTAACCCGCTCGCCTTTGATGACGTCGACGCACAACGCCAGGTGCTCGTTGGGGCGGAGATCACCACCTCTGGGATTGAGCTAAGCCCAACGCTGCGCTCGGCCTTCCCGCGAGGGCTCTCTGTGGGCCGAGTGGTTGCCGTGAACAGCATCGCCTCGGCTGTGCTCCAGAGTGCGGATGTTCAGCCAACCCTCGATCTAGATTCTGTGAGGACGCTGCTCGTAATCCTTAATTACCGCGGCGGGCTACCTGACCCGAGCGAGACGCCGTAGCAGCGCGCTTCGCCATCTTCTTCTTATAGGCAGCGATCACCTTTTTTGCTGGACCGTCCGCCACAATCCGGCCACCCTCAAGTTCAATGGCGCGCGTGCAGAACGTGGCGGCAGAGTCGAGGTCGTGCGTCACGAACACAATTGCCCGTGCCCGCTTCATGAGCTCCATGATCCTGCCACGCGACTTTTCAATGAAGGTGGCATCGCCAGTTGAGAGGACCTCATCAAGGAGCAGCACATCGGGCTCAACCGAGGTCGCGACGCTGAACCCAAGGCGTGCACGCATCCCTGTGCTGTAGGTGCGCACCTCAGCCTCGGCGAATTCACCGAGTCCAGCGAAGTCAAGAATCGCTGGCACGCGCCGCACCATCTCCTTGTGGGGGATGCCGAGGAACTCACCAACAAGGAGCGTGTTTTCGCGGGCGTTTAGTTCTGGGTCAAAGCCGGCGCCGAGCTGCAGCAGCGTGGCGATCTTGCCGCGAACCTCGACCTTGCCGACCGAAGGCTCCAGGATGCCGGCCAGTACCTGCAGCATGGTGCTCTTCCCTGCGCCATTGGGCCCAATCACTGCGACCGATTCACCCGCCTCAACACGAAAGTCAACGTCGCGCAGTGCCCAGAACTTGCCGCTCTGGGAGTGTCGGCCGTCGCGCAGCACCGTATCGCGCAGCTTGCGCTTCTTGCTCAGACGCAGGTCGTATTGAACCCCAAGGCCAGTGATCAGGATCGGCGGCGGCGCAGCCTGCACGCGGGAGATCTTCCGTTGCGCCACTTAGAGCACCTTCACAAAGAGTGGTGAAACCCGTCGGAAGAGGTAGATGGTGAGCAGGGTTACTGGAATCGAGGCAAGGGCGAGGATGCCGAGTGGCCCCCACTCAGGTGCACGACCGTAGTAGAGGGCGTCGCGATAGCCAGAGAAGATCCAGGTAAATGGGTTGATGTCGACGAAGAAGCCAAACCACGGGTGTCGGTCACCGATAGCGCGGAGTGTTTCGATCGGGAAGAGCGCAGGAGAGAGATAGAACCAGATGCGTAGCCCATGGGGGATGAAGTTCGAGATGTCACGGAAGAAGACGGCGACCGCACTGAGCGCAATCACGGCAGGGATGGTCCAGAGGAACTGCACCACCGCGACGGGAAGAACAGCGAGCGCCCAGGGGGTGAGTCGATCGGGGTAGAGCAGGTAGAGCGCTCCGAGCGGTACGAGGGCAAACATGAAGTTCGCGACGCTTGCAAGTACGGATGAGGCTGGAAGAACGAGGTGAGGGAAGGCGATCTGGCGCATCACCTGCTCGCGGCCGCGAACCGAGGTCGTGGCGGAGGCAAGCGCAGCGGTAAACCACTTCCAGGGGAGAATGGCGGCGCCGAGGAAGAGGAGGATCGCCGGCTGGGCCTGCTGGAAGATGACGCTGACCAGGAGGAAGTAGACAAAGAGCTGCAGGGCGGGGTCGAGGAACCACCAGACGTTGCCGAGAAGGGAGTTGGTCCCCTTGTTTCGGATCTCGGAGATCGTCAGATACCAGACGAGCCGGCGGCGCTCCACAAGGGAGGTAAGGCTCTCGAAGATGGTGCCAATGCTGCCTCGGCGCGGCCTACCGACGGTCAGTTCCGTGCTGTGGGTCGTCATGAGAGGGCGAGAATAGCACCCGCCCCCCCTATACTGCCCCTAACCAGGCCCCCACTGAAGGAGGATCACTGAGCATGAACCCGATCGCACGCCTACGCGCCCGAGCCGCCGCCCGATTTCAGGCCGCCGACAAAACGGCGCTAACCAACCTCTCATTCGTTGTTGCGATCGCCCTTGCTGGAGCCCTCCTCGTCGGCGTTGCCGGCTACTCCGTCTATGACAGCACCTGGGCACCCGCGGTTGAAGTGAATAACGCTGGGATCAACAAGGCTGAGGCAAAGGCTCGCGCCGAGGTCACCGCCTTCCGCATCGCTCTCGAGGGTTCACGCATTCGCGCCCGCGTTGCCGCTGGCACCATGAGCAATAGCGCCGGCGACACCGCCCTACAGGCGCTGAATGAGCAGGCAGAGGCAATCAGTAACCAGGTTACGACCGACATGGTCGACACGCTTCTTATTCGCGACCTCGCCGCGGCAAATGGCGTTACCTTCGACCCAGCCGTGTTCGCCACTGAATGGGCGAAGGAGACAACGCTCCCAGAGCTACGACTCTTCCGCCGCATCAGCATCGATGCCGCCGATGATGCGCAGACGAAGAAGCCAACCGCCGCCACACGAGCGGCAGCGAAGGCGAAGGCTGAGGCCGCTCTCGCCGAGATCAAGGCGGGCGGCGATTTCGCCACAATTGCGAAGCGAGATTCAGACGACTCATTTGCTGAGCTTGGTGGGCTCGTTGGCTGGACCGCGGAGGCCGAAGATCCGACAGAGGATCTCGGATATGCGGCCGCCTGGGCGCTTATGCCGTCAGCGGATGGCTCTACCCAGCCGATAACCGCCGTCATTGCGCGCTCAGAAGATCAGTTCGTCATCTTCCGCCTTGAGAAGTCCCAGGCTTCGAAGCTCGATCCAGACTTTGAGAAGCAGATCAGTGACGCAGGGATTGATCGCGGCCTCTACGAGCGCATGACCGAGGAGCGCGCGTTGCAGACCGCCCTCAGCGATAAGATCACGGCGCAGCTACTCGCTGGCCCAGTTGAGCAGCGCGAGGTCAGCTACGTTGCGGCTACCGTTCCAGAGACAGATGCTGCGCAGATTCAGGTCAGCCACATCCTCTACAGCCCAAACGATGATCCGAACACTGCAGGCGACCTCGAACCTACGGATCCGGCCTGGGCCGCCGCCGAGAAAGAGGCGATTGATCTTGTCGCCCGCCTGAAGAACGGCGCAAGCTTCGAGACTGAAGCGAAGAAGAGTGACGACAAGACCTCTGGCGCCGACGGCGGACTCTTGGTGTGGGCACCGAAGGGGACCTACGTTGCAGAATTTGAGGCGGCAATTTGGGCCGACGGGGTGGAGCACAACGACATCCTCGGCCCAATTAAGACCGAGTTTGGCTATCACGTGATTGAGTTCGATGCGCGTCGGCCATCGCTCAAGGATCGTCTCGACGAACTTGCCACGGCGCTTGCCGTTGACGGTGTGGACTTCAAGGATGCCGCCACCACCGCCACGCTTGCGATTGAAGAGCTCACCTTCGCAAGCCCAGGCTACGTGCCGAAGTACACGGTCAACCCAGAGCTTGGCAGCGTGGTGTGGGGGCTGAAGGCTGGCGGCACGAGCGCCGTTGTCGAGAGTTCCAACACCTATCTCATCGTGCATGTTGATGGCGTGGAGATGCGTGCGCTGACGGCTGATCAGATCACGGGCATCAAGGCGAGTGGCTTCTCGATTTGGCTCGACCTCTACCGCTCCGCTGCGCGCGTAGCGATTGACGGAGCTGTGGTGCAGGAGGCTGGGGCTTCGCCAACTCCGTGACCGCGAAGGGGTTCAGCGGATCGCTTGACGCCCTTATCGCAGCTGCGCAACGCGCCGATGCGAGCCTAGATCCGACGAACGGCATCACTATCGTTGTGCTGAGCCAGTGCGGTGCCGTTGCCATTGATACGGCGCGCCCACTCATCGTGCTTCTTGACAGCGCAACGACGAGTAACCAGTTGCCGGGCCGCAGTGGTTCAGGTTTTGCCCTCCTTTCGCGCCTCTACGGCGCCGAACGAGCGGTGAGGCTGCTGCCGAGTGGCGGCGCCAGCACCCTTCGCTCCTGCACATCCGGTGGCGCGGGCCAGGAGCAAGCCGTCTACATCGCAGGGCTCGAGCCGCTCGACGCCTTCGCCACACCGTGGACGATGCCGTGGCTCAGCGCCCGCCTCCGTGCACCCGACGGCTGCCCGTGGGATCGCGAGCAGACCCATGCATCACTGGCGAAGCACCTCATTGAAGAGGCCTGGGAGCTGCATGACGCAATCGCGGCGCTTGAGTCTGCGAGCGAGGCGGAGCGACCACGAGCTACCGCCGATCTAGCCGAGGAGCTCGGTGACGTGTTGCTGCAGGTGGTGCTGCACTCCCAGATCGCGCAGGAGCGCGGCGACTTTGATCTTGCCGATGTGCAGGACGGGCTCGTGCGCAAGATCGTGCGCCGACACCCACACGTCTTCGGTGACGCGAGCGTAGCAACGACGCGCGACGTGCAGCGGAACTGGGAGGCGATCAAGGCGGGCGAACGTGCCGCGGCCGGCGAAGGCGAGAAGGTCAAGGGTGCGCTTGATGGGGTGAGCCGCGGACTCCCGGCGCTTTCGGCGAGCCGCGAGCTGCAAGACCGCGCCAGTGCCGTTGGCTACGACTGGCCAACCCTCGACGGCGTGCGGGCGAAGATCAGCGAAGAGCTGGCCGAGCTCGATGAGGCGCTCGCCGAGGCTGGGCACCCCGACCAGATCACCAGTACGCAGGCATCAAGCGCCGCCGCATTGGCGCACGCACAAGAGGAGCTGGGCGACGTGCTCGCCGTGATCGTGAACCTGGGTCGCCGCAGCGGCATTGATGCCGAGGCGGCACTCCGCGGGGCCAACGATAAGTTCCGGCGCCGCTTCGGCGAGGTTGAGCGCCGCGCCGCTTCACGCGGGATCGTGCTAAAAGATGCAGACTTCACCACATTAGATGCGCTCTGGGATGAGGCAAAAGCCGCCGAGCGCGAAGTGAAAGGGTAGGGGGGCACGATGAGCAAGGTACGAGCCGACGGACGCGCGGTAGATCAACTCCGCGAGCTGAAGATTGAACTCGGTGTCCAGAAGTGGGCCGAGGGCTCCGCCATCATCTCGATCGGCAACACGGTCGTGATCTGCTCAGCCTCTATTGAAGAGCGCGTGCCGCCACACCTTCGCGGCAAGGGGACCGGTTGGGTCACCGCCGAATACAGCATGCTGCCGCGCGCCACCAACACCCGCTCCGACCGCGAGGCGGTCCGCGGCAAGCTTGGCGGCCGCACCCACGAGATTCAGCGACTGATCGGCCGCGCCCTTCGCCAGTCGGTCAACCTGACCAAACTCGGTGAGCGCTCGATTCTCATCGACTGCGACGTGCTCGTAGCCGATGGCGGCACCCGCTGCGCCAGCATCACTGGCGGCTGGATCGCCCTCGCCCTCGCCATGCGCGCCAAGAAGCTTGAGGCGCACCTGGTGCGCAACGTTGCCGCCGTCTCGGTCGGCATCGTCGACGGCCAGGCCGTTCTCGACCTGCCGTACGAAGAGGACAGCCGTGCCGATGTCGACCTGAACGTGGTCGCCACCGACGCTGGCCACTATGTCGAACTGCAGGGCACGGCTGAACAGGATCCGTTCCACCGTACTGCGCTCGACGAGATGTTGAAGCTTGCCGACGCCGGGATCGCCGACCTCATCAAGTTCCAGCGCGACACCCTCGCCGGCGCGTGATCGCGCCGCGACGGCGGCTCCTTGTCGCCACCGGCTCCGCGCATAAGCTGATCGAACTGCAACGCCTCTTCGGCGATCTGCCGATTGACCTGGTGACGCTGCGCGACCTTGGCATCACCGACGAGGCACCAGAAGACGGCACAACGTTCGAAGAGAACGCGCTGCAGAAGGCTCGCTGGTATGCAGAGGCATCCGGTGAGTGGACGCTCGCCGACGACTCTGGCCTTGAGGTGGTGGCGCTGAACGGTGCACCTGGTGTCTACACGCGTCGCTACGCCGGCCCGAACGCCACCGATGTGCAGAACTACGAGAAGCTCCTTGTTGAAACGGCGGGGGTGGTTGATAGATCGGCGCGCTTCGTCTGCACCATGGCGCTGATTGATCCGGTCAACGGCTCAGAGCGCACCTTCCGCGGCGAGTGCCCAGGCGCTCTCACAACAGCGCCGCGAGGGGAGTTCGGCTTCGGATATGACCCGATCTTTGAGGTTGATGGTCGAACGATGGCGGAACGAGCCCCAGCCGAGAAGGATGCGCTCAGCCATCGCGGCCGTGCCGCCGCCCTGGTTGCAGCAGCGCTTAGGAGTGAGCTCGAACAAACGCGCTAAGTGCCGCGCGCGGTCCCTTCGCCTCGGGGATTGGTAGCAGCGGATACACGTGCACAAGCCCCTCCTCGAGATAGGCGGTGCAGGAGACGCCAGCAGCCTTCGCATCTGCCACCAGCCGGAGCGCTTGTGGGTAGAGCACGTCGCGCGAGCCACTAAAGAGCAGCAGCTCGCCAATCCCGCGGAGCGAACCGAACTGCGGACTCACTTCAGCGCGGCGCGGATCATCGTTCCCAGCCCAGAAGCGACCCGCAACCTCAAGGAATGGCGCGCTGAGAATGGGGTCGGCGCGGTCGTATGTTGGCGTTGTGGGATCAGACATCGTCACGTCAAGCCAGGGCGAGATGAGTGCGACACGAGGTGAGCCACCGCTTGCTGCGACGCGTTGCGCAAGGGCCAGTGCCAGCCCACCGCCGGCAGAATCGCCCATCAGCACCGGTGCGCTGCCGCCGCTCCCTCGCGCCAACTGCAGGAGCGCATCAAACGACGTTGACCATGTTGCCTCAGGGGCGAGCGGATAGATCGGCAGGAGCACCGTGGCGCCACTTTCACGAGCGATCTCTGCACAGAGATTCCAGTGAATGACTGAGGCGTCGCCTACGTAGGCTCCGCCATGCAGATACACCATCTCCACGCCAGTACTGCCGCTCTTTGGGGTAAGAGTCCACACCGGGAAGCCAAGCGTCTGATCAACCTCTGCGCTCACCGTCTTCAGGATTCCCTTCGGCGGGAGCGCAGGCTTCTGGCTGTGCATTCGCGCGAACATCGCACGGGCATGCGCATCGTCTCGAGGCGGCTTCAGCGCCGCAATCGCTCCCAAGATCCACCCGAATAGGTTGTGTTGCAGTGACGGCATGGTGGGATTCTACGAGGCATGATCCGAGAGGCCGTGGCCGTTGCGCGCTATGGGGCGGCGGGCACGCTCTCTGATGCGCTTGGAATCGGCGTGGGTGTGACTGTCTCTGTGGGCGTTGGGCTTGGTGAGGCGCTCTCTGGTGGAGCGGTTGGATCTGGAGTCGGGGTGTAGCGCGGCAGCGGCAGCCCAGCGTCGCACGAGGCCAAGGTTGGGAACGGGTGCGTCAGCGATGGCGACGGTGTTGCAGTCGGCGTTGGAGATGCGCCACTGGCGAGTGGGGCGGGGCTGAACCCAGCCTCGGCACCAAGCTTCGGCTCGCTTTTTGTTGCGGGGAATCCCCATGGCCGAGTTCCCGGAGCGGGGAAGAGGCGCGTGCCAAGCAGCGACATTCGCGCTGCATCAAAGAAGACGACGGAGCCGAAGGGGCTGTATTCGCCCTTATGTCGATAGCGCAGGATCGTGTCTCCTGGCTGGATCACGGCGCGCACGATCTTGCTCGTGTCAAACGATCCAGCCGCCTCAGCAAGCTGCGGAACAAGAGCCGGATTGAGGTCGGTGCGCACCCCATCGCCAATCACATCAAGGAGCGCGAGCGCGTTGCCCACAAAGTTTCCGCTGCGCGCCAACTCATCGCGGGCGGCGAGCAGGATCTCAATCTGTCGGGGGCCACGCGTCATGTCGTCGGTCCCTGGCGCCTTCCGGATGCGCGCGTAGGCGAGCGCGCACTCACCACTCATGTGCCAGTTTCCGGCGGGTAGTCGTGCCCCGTCCATGTTGGTTCGATAGGAGACGTCAAGAATGGTCCGCTGAATGGTGAGGTCAACGCCGCCAAGCTGATCAATGATCTTGACGAAGGTTGGAATCACGACGACGGCGGTCGCGTCAATCTTGACGTTGAACGCGGTGCCCAGTGCGGTGCTGAGCGCTACGGCCGGGCCCTCTGGGAACTTCTTCGGATAGCGCAGCGCATACGACCAGAGCGAGTT
>SHYI01000034.1 GCA_009692905.1 Chloroflexota bacterium | reverse complement strand
AGCCTCGTCGGCGGCAGTGCGGATGATCTGCGGGCCATCGTCCTTGATACCGCGCCAGATGTTGCCCTAATCGCCACGACTGGTGTTGTCGGCCTTGCCGCAACCGTCGCCGCTCTTGAGGCGGGTGTGGCGGTGGCGATCGCGAATAAAGAGACGATCGTTGCCGGAGGTGATGTGGTGATGCGCGCCGCTCGCACAGCCGCAGAGCGCAAGGGGAGCGATGTCCTGGAGCGTCTTCGCCCGGTCGACTCAGAGCACTCGGCGCTCTGGCAGTGCCTCGCTGGCGAATCGCTCGATCGCGTTCGATCACTCTGGCTGACGGCGAGTGGTGGACCGTTTCGTGAATCGACCGCCGCCGAGATTGCCGCGGCAACTCCAGCGACGGCGCTCAAGCACCCAACCTGGAGCATGGGGGCGAAGATCACCATCGATTCAGCGACCCTGGTGAACAAGGGCCTTGAGGCGATCGAGGCGCACCGGCTCTTCTCTGTGCCCATGTCGCAGATCAAGATCGTGGTGCACCCGCAGAGCGTCGTGCACGGCCTCGTGGAGTTCGTTGACGGGTCAACAAAGGCGCAGATGGGGAGCCCAGATATGCGCGGGCCGATCGGTTATGCCCTCGGCTATCCTGTGCGTATGGCTTCAGCAATCCCGAACGTGGATCTCGTAGCGCACGGATCGCTTACCTTCACTGCACCTGACCTTGTGCGCTTCCCGGGCCTGGCGATTGCATTGGAGGCTGGTCGAGCCGGCGGTGCCGCTCCAGGCGCGCTGATCGCTGCCGACGGTGTGGCCGTCACCCGCTTCCTGGCGGGGGAGTTCCCGCTGGGCGGCATCCCGCAGCTACTCCGCGATGCGGTGGAGCGGTTTGGCGTGCGCTCCGCCCCAGCGAGCGTCGCTGAGGTGATCGCGCTGCATGAAGAGGTGACGCTGTTTGCTGAGCGCTGGAGTGGGGCCGCCTGATGGAGATTCTGACCGGCATTGCCGGACCGGTGCTCGCATTCGTGCTCCTCGTGGTGCCGCTCATCGTGGTGCACGAACTGGGCCACCTCATCGTTGCGCGACTCCGCGGCATCGACGTGCCAGAATTTGGCATCGGGTTCCCGCCGCGCCTCTTCACGCTACTGCGCGGTCGGCGCACGGAGCTCACCATTAATGCCCTCCCGCTCGGTGGCTTTGTGCGCATGGCTGGCAGCGAAGAGGGTGATACCGACCCTGCAGGCTGGGAGCGAGCCACTCTGACCTCGAAGGTGCTGGTGATGGTTGCGGGCGTTGCAATGAACGTTGTGGTCGCCTTCCTGCTGATGTTGCTCCTCTCTGGGCCACTTGCCGAGCGTGCCAGCATCCTCCTCGCCGACGTTCAGCCAGGCTCCCCAGCGGCGGCCGCTGGCCTCCTGCCGGGTGATCGCATCCTGGGCGTCGAGGGAGAGACGTTCGATCGCTTCGATTCACCGCTCCGAAGCCTCCCCGAACGCGCGGGGGAGAGCGTGCGCGTGACGGTGGAGACTCCTGGCCAAACGGCGCGCGAGGTTTCCATGACGCTGCGCACCGCCGCTGAGGCGGCAGGGCAGGGGTACATGGGTGTGCAGATTGCATCTATTGACGGCGCGGGTGCACTCTCACGCCCAATCGGCGATGTGCTCGGGCTCGCCGTTACGCGCACGTGGGATGCCGGCACCTCCATTCTTGGCGCACTGGGCAGTTTCATCACCTCGCCGTTCCGACCCTCTGACGGCACAAGCTCCGTCGCTGGCCCGATCGGCATTGCGGTTGGCGTCTCAGCGGCCGCTGGCCAGCTCGGATTTTCTGGCCTCCTGCATATCGCCGCGTTGCTCTCAGCGAATCTCGCGGTGCTGAATCTACTGCCGATCCCGCCACTTGATGGTGGCCGCGTCGCTGCGCTTTTCCTACGTCGCCTGCTCGGTGAGGTGCGTGGTCGCCGCGTTGAACGTCAACTCGTCACTGGAGGTGCAGTGCTGATGCTCGCCCTCTTCGCCTGGATCTCCCTCGGCGACATCCTGAATCTCTTCGGAGTAGATCGATGAGCCGTGAGCTGAACGTCGTCGCTCGCCCTGCAGCCGACAGTCCAGACCAACTTCGTCCAATTCGTCGCTCAACTCCGAGCGTCTCCGTTGGCGGCGTGCTGGTTGGGTCTGCCCACCCAATCGTTGTGCAATCAATGACGAACACCGATACCGCCGATGCGGCGGGCACCGCAGCGCAGGTCGCGCACCTGGCACGGGCTGGAAGTCAGATCGTGCGCGTCACCGTGAATAACGACGCATCTGCCGCCGCGATCCCTGAGATCGTGCAGCGACTCGCTGATGAGGGGCTCACTACGCCAATCGTTGGTGACTTCCACTACAACGGTCACAAGCTGCTTGCCGCTCACCCGAAGAGCGCATCGCTGCTCGCAAAGTATCGGATCAATCCCGGCAATGTGGGGAGCAAGCGCCGTGACGAAAACTTCCAAACGATCGTTAAGGTTGCGATTGATCACGATAAGCCGGTGCGTATTGGCGTCAACTGGGGGTCGCTCGACCAGGACCTCTTAACACGACTGATGGAGGAGAACGCCGCAGCGGACACTCCGGCAAGCGCACGGGCCGTAACGATCGAAGCGATCGTGCGCTCTGCAACGCAGTCAGCGGAACTCGCCGAAGCCACGGGGCTGCCGCACGATCGCATTCTGCTCTCTGCCAAGACCTCAAACGTGCGCGATCTGTTCGACGTGTACACCAATCTTGCGGGCCGCTGTGACTATCCTCTGCATCTCGGTCTGACCGAGGCGGGGATGGGGATGAAGGGGATCGTGGCCACTAGCGCCGCGCTCGGGCATCTGCTGAACCAGGGGATCGGCGACACGATTCGCGTCTCGTTGACGCCAGAGCCGGGCGCCGACCGCGCGCTCGAGGTTGAGGTGGCGCAACAGATCCTGCAGTCACTCGGTCTTCGCGCCTTCTCGCCACAGGTCACCTCGTGTCCGGGGTGTGGGCGCACGACGAGCACCTTCTTCCAGGAGATGGCGCAAGAGATCCAGGCGTACCTCAAGGCGCGCCTGCCAGAGTGGCGCCCGCTGCATCCAGGGGTCGAGAACCTCGAGGTCGCGGTGATGGGCTGCGTGGTCAACGGGCCAGGGGAGTCAAAGCACGCGAACCTCGGGATCAGCTTGCCTGGGACGTTCGAGGAACCAGTTGCCCCCGTATTCCAGGATGGCGCCCTGCTCACCACCCTGCGCGGGGAGAAGATCGTCGCCGAATTCCTGGAGATCCTCGAGCGCTACGTAGAGGCCCACTACCCGAAGAGCTAGGGCCGCTGTCTTTGCGCAGCCTTGAGGCGCGCCAAGAGGGCTCGTGGGGACGCCGGTTTTAGGCTCTTCATGCCCGTGGTATAGTTCGTGTAACAACGGCCGCCGGACGAGAGACGTGGGTGACCCCCACGTCTTTTTTATCGGGGTCGCAAGTACAGAGGGGAGGCGTGACGTGAGCAAAGAGCTTGTGAGCGCCCTCATTCAGCTAGGCGCTGAGCGCGGTATTGATCGAGCTGCGGTGTTGCAGGCGGCAGAGGAGTCCTACGCGGTCGCTCTGAATCGCCGACACACCTCATCCGACATCCACGTGCGCCTTGATCCTGAATCAGGGGCAATGCGGGTCTTTCGGGCCCGCCGAGTCGTAGAAGAGGTACTCGTCCCCGGCGCAGAGTGGACGCCAGAAGAGGCCCAGGCAACGAGGCCAGGTGCTGTCGCTGGAGACCTCATCGAACTCGAAGAGATGGATGCCGATATGGGTCGCATCGTTGCGGCCCAGGCGCGCCAGGCGCTCCAGCAGCGCCTCATCCAGATCCAGCGCGACCTGACCATGCAGTCGTTCGCCGAGCGTGCGGGTGAGATTCTCACCGGCGTCGTGATGCGCGTCGATCGCCGCAACCTCGTCTTGGACGTGGGGAAGGCGGAGGCATACCTGCCTGCAACGGAGCAGTCGCAGCTCGACACCTTCCGCATCGGCGAAAACGTCAAGGCACTCCTACTGGAAGTGCGAACAACCCTTCGTGGCCCAGAGATCCTTCTGACGCGTACGCATAAGAATTTCGTCAAGAAGCTCTTCGAACTTGAGGTTCCTGAGCTGACTGCGGGCACGGTGGAGATCACCTCGATCGCTCGTGAGCCGGGGAGCCGCACCAAGATTGTTGTTGCAACGAAGCAGGTCGGTCTCGATCCGGTCGGCGCAGTTGTGGGCCAGCGTGGCGCACGTGTGCAGGCTGTTGTTGAAGACCTTGGCGGCGAGAAGATTGACATCATCGCCCACACCGACGATGCAGCTGAGGCGATTGGGCGAGCCCTCTCACCGGCGCCCGTCGTTTCGGTCACGGTTGACGAGGCGGCCAAGTCGGCAACCGTCGTGGTTCCCGAGCGCGCACTCTCCCTCGCGATCGGTGCTGGCGGACAGAACGCTCGGCTAGCGGCGCGACTTACTGGATTCCGCATCGACATCGCCAGTGATGGAACCGGAGCTGCTGAGGTGCCTGCAGTGGCCCCAGCGGGCGAGGAGGCCTAAGACGCCCGCCGTTCGTGCGCGCACCTGCGTGGCCTGTCGGCTGACACAGCCGCCAGAGACGCTCGTACGGTACGGAGCCTCCGCAGATGGAGCGGTGCGAGCGGGTGCTGTTGGTGGTCGAGGTGCGTGGATCTGCCAGAGCGGCGACGAGGCACACGACCTGCTGATTGGTGAAGGACTACGACGAGGGTTGAAGGGTCGCATCGCGGCCACAGATCTTGAACAGATTCTGATTGAGCGACGAAGCCGACGAGACGAAAGGGGGTAGCAGATGACGAAGCAGCGTAAGAGCATCCGTCCACCGCGCCCCGATCGCTTACCGCCGGAGCCGAAGCCAGCACGCGTTGCGCAGGTGCATGACGGCATCCTCGAGTTGCCCGCCTCAATCGCAGTCGGCGATCTTGCAACGCTGCTCAAGGTAAACCCCGCAGACATCATCAATCCACTGATTCGCAGTGGTGTCTTTGCCACGATGAACCAAGGCATTGATCGCGAGACGGCCTCCCTCATTGCAACCGAGCTCGGCTTCACCGTAAAGGAGCCGGAGCCTGACGAAGACGAGGTCGCGCCAGAGGCGACCCCTGAGGCCGTACCGGCTGCAACGAAGACAGAGTTCTTCAGCGAAGATCCGGGCGCCACACTTATCTCGCGCGCCCCCATCGTTACCGTGATGGGCCACGTCGACCACGGCAAGACGAGCCTGCTCGATGCGCTACGCAAGACCAGCGTTGCGGAGGGTGAGCGTGGCGGCATTACCCAGCACCTTGGTGCTAGCCAGGTACAGCGTGGCGACCGTTCGATCCTCTTCCTCGACACCCCTGGGCACGAAGCGTTTACGGCGATGCGTGCGCGGGGCGCGCGAGTGACAGATATCGCCATTGTCGTAGTCGCCGCTGACGATGGCGTGATGCCGCAGACAAAAGAGGCGATCAGCCATGCTCGTGCGGCAAATGTTCCGATCATCATCGCGCTCAACAAGATCGACAAGCCAGATGCAAACCCGGATCGCGTGAAGACGGAGCTCGCGGAATCGAACGTCGTGATCGAGGATTACGGCGGCGATGTGCCGCTCGTAGCGGTGTCGGCTCGAACCGGCGCCGGCCTCGACGATCTCCTCGACATGGTTCTCCTCGTCGCCGATCTCGGTGACTACAAGGCTGATGCGGCGCGACTTGCGGTGGGCACGGTGATTGAGGCCCAGCGCGACAAGGGGCGCGGTCCGATCGCCACAGTGATCGTGCAGACGGGAACCCTCCGCGTTGGTGACCACATGGTTGTCGGTGCCATCTCAGGGAAGGTCCGCTCGCTGGAGTCGACCGATGGGGGCCGGATCAAGTTGGCGGGCCCCTCAACAGCAGTAGTCGTCTCAGGTCTCCCCGAGGTCCCCGTCAGCGGTGAGATCTTCCGTACTGCGGTGGACGAGAAGGAGGCCCGCTCCTGGTCTGAGGCCGCCGCCGACGCCACGAGCGCTGGGCGCGATAGCGGCCACGCCACGATGGAGGACCTCTATAAGCGCATTCAGTCTGGAGCTGGCAAAGAGGTCCGCGTCATTCTGAAGTCCGATGTGGCCGGATCACTCGGCGCCATTGAACACCAGCTCGAGAAGATGCAGAGCGATGAGGTGCGCATCAACGTGCTCCTCTCGGCCGCGGGGGAGGTCACCGAGAACGACATCCTACTCGCCTCAGCATCTGATGCAATCGTGCTCGGCTTCACTACAACGCTCACCCCAGGTGCGCGCCGCATGGCTGAGACCAACAAGGTTGACGTGCGCCTCTACGAGATCATCTACGAACTCGCCGACGATATGAAGGCTGCGCTCGAAGGGATGCTCGATCCTGAGAAGTCAGAGGTTGTTGAGGGGCGTGCCGAGGTGAAGCAGCTCTTCCCTGGAAAGGGCTTCGTCATTGCGGGTTCGATCATTCGCGAGGGCCGCGTTACGCGCGGCGCGAAGGTGCGCGTCATGCGCGGCGGTAACCTTGTTGCGACTGACGTGATCGAGTCGCTGCGTCGCTTCCGTGATGATGTTCGTGAAGTGAAAGAGGGCCAGGAGTGCGGCATCGGCCTTGGTGCGTCGGTCACCGTACTCGAGGGCGACATCTTGGAGATCATCGGCGAGAAGTCGACGAGGCGGACCCTCTAAGCATGTCTGAGCGGATGCCCCGTGTCGACGAGCTTCTCCGAGAAGAGATCAGTGCCCATATCGGACGATCTCTGAGCGATCCACGGCTCGGCTTTGTGACCGTTACCTCCGTCTCTACGTCGCCGGACCTGCGACACGCCAAAGTCTTTGTTAGCACCATCGGTAGTGAAGAGCAGCGCGTCGCCTCACTTGCAGCGCTAAAGAGTGCCGCATCACACCTTCGCACCCTGATCGGCAAGGGGCTGCGCATTCGACGCGTCCCTGATTTGCACTTTGAACTCGATGAGGCGGGTGATCGTGGCGCGCGCATTCAGCAGCTGCTCGGTAGCATTGCCGATGGAGGGCTCCCACCAGAGACGCTCTCGCCGCTTCCAGCCCCAACCCGCACAGGGGTTGAAGAGAAGAGCCGAAGGAGTAAGGGATGAGCGAGCAGGGGATCGTCCACGCAGCGGAATACGTGCGCCGAGCCAACGAACTGCAGCCGATGGCACTTGCGGCCGTCCCTGCAAACGTGCTGGAGGCGCTTCGAGTGGCGAAGAGGCTCTGGGTCGTGCCGCATGAGCGACCAGATGCCGATGCGCTTGGTGCAGCCCTCGGATTAAAGGCGATCCTCGGTCAGTTCGGCGCGGAGGTCGCCGTGATCAGCGCCGACGCTCCGCCGGCGGTCTATGACGTCATTCCAACAATCGGCGACGTCTCCCTTGAGGCACCGAGCTGGTCGCCAGACGCCATCGTGCTGGTGGATTGCGCCGATCCGAAGCGAGCCGGCCGCATCGGCGACCTGATCAATGCGCTGCCAGCCTCCACGCCACGGATCTTGATTGATCACCATGTCTCCAACGATTCGACCTGGCCACTCGCCTGGGTTGATGCGCGCGCCGCGGCAACCTGCGAAATGGTGAGCTTGATCGCACTCGCGCTCAAGGCAGATCTCTCTGCAGATCAGGGCCGGCTCGCTACGACACTCGCAGCCGGCGTGATCATGGACACCGCCACCTTTCAGCATGGCAACACGACCCCACGAACCCTAGAGGTGGGTGGGCTCCTGCTTGCCGCCGGCGCGCCGATCAGTGAGATCTCACGAAAGATCTACCGCTCAAAGCCACTCGCGCAGGTGCAACTGCACGCGCGCGTGTTGGCGAGCTTGAAGTCCACTGATAGTGGCCGCACCGTCTTCGCCACGATGATGCTGGCTGACCTCACCGAAACCGGCGCAACGCTCGAGATGAGCGAGGGGATCGTTGATGCACTCGCGCAGGTCTCAGAGGCTGATGTCGCGATCTTCTTCAAAGAGGATAGCCCGACCGCCGCGCGCATCTCCGTGCGCACGAAGGGGGAGGGCCCCGACGCCACCGCCATCGTTGCCTCATTCGGTGGTGGCGGTCATGCGCGTGCCGCCGGAGCCACGATTGAGCGCCCCGTGAACGAGGCGGCCACCCTAGTGCTGGCGCGCGTGACGGAGCTTCGCGCGCACGCTGTAGCGGGCTGAGCGAATGGCGCGGCGACGGCCGAGCACTCCCGGCATTGACGGGGTCCTTCTCGTCGACAAGCCGAATGGTCCGACCAGCCACGACATCGTGGCTAAAATCCGCAGAATGGCGGGCCAACCCCGCATCGGTCATGGCGGCACACTCGATCCGTTCGCCACAGGCCTCTTGGTGCTCGTCCTTGGCCGCGCAACGCGCCTAGCGAGCCTGCATCTGGGCGGCGAGAAGCGCTACGAGGCCACCTTCTCATTTGGCGGAGGGACCACAACCGATGATCTCGATGGCGAACGCCTGGACCTTGCTGGAGCGCCCCCTTCGCAGGCGGCGATCAGCGCACTGCTGCCGCGCTATCGGGGCGCCTTAGAGCAGGTGCCCCCATCGCACTCTGCCAAGCGCACAGATGGTGTACGCGCCTACGAGCGCGCGCGCGCAGGGGAGGTGGTGGAACTGGCGCCGCGCCCGATCGAGATCAGGCGATTCGACGTGCTTGGCTGGGACGACTCTCACGCTGAAGAGCCGCTCATGCATGCCAGGCTCGACGTGAGCTCTGGCACCTACATCCGCGCCATTGCCCGTGACCTGGGTCGCGATGTGGGGAGTGGGGCACACCTCGTTGCACTGCGGCGTGTGGGCTCTGGTGTCTTTGCAGTAGGGGAGGCGCACACCATGCAGCAGATCGCCGCCGCTGCGCTAGCCGGCGAACTTCGCGAACTGCTCTTGCCGCGCGACGCTGGACTCGACCACATTGCATCAACGGAGGTTGGCGAGAAGGGTGCGGCACTGCTGCGCGACGGCATTGCACTCCCGCTTGGCAT
>SHYI01000033.1 GCA_009692905.1 Chloroflexota bacterium | reverse complement strand
TCGGTGTCGGGTTCATTACCTACGCCATCTTGAAGGTGACGTCAGGGAAGGCTCGCGACGTGAAGCCCCTCTTCTGGGTCTCCATTGCCGCGTTCCTCGTGTACTTCTTGGTGAAGCTCGGCATCATCGCCGTCTGAGTCAAGCGTTCGCCCAGTGGGGGCGCAAGGAGGCCAGTCCCTTCGGGGGCTGGCCTCTTTCATTGCCGTGTAGGATTCGCTCGTGAGCGGGCCGCTGTGCCTGCAGAGGAGGTCTCAATGAGGGTTCGCAAGCTCGCCGTAGCCTTGACGCTCGTGAGTCTCCTGTTGACCGGCGCGGGCTCAGCCCTGGCGCATCAGCCGGTCCTTATTGATAGCGAGGCGACGGAGGTCGTTGAGCCAGAGATCTCCAAGGCCTACTTCGGCAGGCTGTCAGGCGCGCCCCACACGTATCGAATTGATTCCGATGTGGAGTTCAACCTGTACGTGGGCATTCTCGTGCCTGAGGACGGCAGCCCCGAGAAAGATGTGACCGCCGAGATCTATGCGGGTACCGAGCTGATCGCCACCCTCGGAGGCGTCGGTGCCGAGTGGGTGACCTTCTACGAACCGTTCGGGCAGAACACCTATTGGGATGGCGGGGAGTACCGAACTCAGGCTCCCGCCGGCGTCTACACCATCACGATCTCCAGCCCTGAGAACCAGAGTAAGTATTCACTTGCGGTTGGGGAGATTGAGTTCTTTGACCTCGAAGATCGAGCGAATGCGCTGGTCGTGCTGCCAGAGATCCAGCGAGAGTTCTTCGGCTCCTCACCTGTTGAGATGGTTGGCACTCGATTTGGCATCTTCAACCTCGTTGTGATTTTGGGCGCGGCACTCGTGTCGAGCCTGCTGTATCGCCTGCTCTTTCGAAACGTTCTCGCTCGCCTCGCTGGAGGGCGACGCTGGAGCATCAACTGGAAGTTCAGAGTGATCGCAGGTCTGGCGCTGTTCGGCTGGGCGATCGCCACTTCGTGGAGTCCCGTGGTGCTCTACCTCTCTGGGCTCACCCTCTTTGAGGCCTTGCTAGGGAGACTCGGCGTGGCGGATTCGGAGAGGGCTGAGGGCGCGCCACTCCGCTAGGCGATGTGCCCCGCCTCACTTGGGGGCAGGGTGAAGCCGAGGTCGCGCAGGATCTGACGGCTGGCGATGTAGCCCGAGAGCATGACGAGCGGGATGCCGCCGCCTGGCTGCGTGCCGCCACCGGCGAAATAGGCATTGCGTAGATCGCTGGAGCGATTTGCTGGGCGGAAGTAGGCGCTCTGGAAGAAGCTCGCGGCGAGGGCGAAGATGGAGCCGTCGTGGCAGCGCTGCTCGTTCTCGAATTCGAGCGGCGTCCAATCGGCGACCTCTTCAATCTCTTCGGGCTTCAGGCCGGTGCGCTCGCAGACGCGCTTGATCGTGGCGGCGCGGTATTCGTCACGATGCTCTACCCACCAGCTGCGATCCTTGAGCGGCGGCACTGGGGTCAGCACATAGAGGGTGGTGCGGCCGTCGAGCTTGGCGGTTGGGTCGGTGGCGGCAACATGTTGGATGTAGAGGGTTGGGTCGCCGCTCGGTACGGGCGAGTCGATGATGCGGTCGAGCTCCTCGTTCGGGTTCTCGGGGTGCCAGACGGTGTGGTGTGCGAGGTCGGGGAAGGTGCGCTTCACCCCCAGGTGCAGGATGTAGGCGCTCGACGACGGGGTGATGTGCTTGAAGCGGCGGCGACTGATGAGACCAAGGTGCTCGTCGCCGATCAGGTCGCGATGGGCGTGCACGATGTCGGCATTGAAGAGCACCGCATCGGCTTCCAGGCGCTCCTCGCCCGGCTGGTTCGGCGCCGCTGGGCCGCTACCGAGCGCGCGGCTGTCGCTGCGCGGGGCAACGCGCAGTGCGCTGATGCGCTTCTTGCTGATGATGCTGCCGATCGCATCGGTGCCGTAGCGGAACTCTACGCCGAGGCGACGGGCCAGCCGCTCCATGGCGAGCGGTGCCTCGTGCATGCCCCCCTGCGGATGCCAGGTGCCGAACTTCGCCTCGATGTACGGAATCGAGAGGAAGGCACCAGGCACGCTCTGCGGGGTACTGCCCAAGTAGATGGACTTGTAGCGCATCACGTGGCGAATGCGCTCGTCGTGGAAGGTGCTGTTGATACGGCGGCTATACGGCGTCGCCGCATCGAGGCGAATCCCTGCGAGCCACGACATCGGTGCCAACAGGCTGAGCGGGCTGAGCGACTGGCGGAAGAAGGTTTGATCTAGTTCGCGCCAGAGCTTCTCGCCGCGACGCATGAAGGCAGGGATCCCCGCGGCGTCACGCGGGTCAAGGGCACCGAAGCTTGCGGCGAGTTTGGTGAGGTCGCTCGACGTTTCAAGGACGCTACCGTCGGCGAAGAAGGTGCGCGACGCGGGTTCTACCTTGAGGAGCGTGAGGTCATCGCCGCGCTTTGCGCCGGCGGCGCTCCAGAGCTGATCGAAGAGTTCGGGGAGGGTGAAGATCGTGGGGCCGCTATCCCAGCGATACGGACCAATCTCGCGCCGACCCATCTTGCCGCCGGGGCGTGTGCCGCGCTCCACAACGGTGACCTGCACCCCTTCGGCGGCGAGGCGAATGGCGGTGGCGAGTCCGGCGAGGCCGGCGCCAACAACCACGACGCGCTTCGACACGATGCTCATCGGCGCTGCAGAACTGCGCGGCCCACGGAGACGCCGAGGGCGATCGCGGTGCCAGTCATGGCCAGGATGCCGGCAGGGATCGCCGCATCAACGCTGACGCTCAGCAAGACCAGCATGGTGATCGACGCGCCCAGGGCCACGTTGGCGATGAGGAAGAGGCGGTAGAGGCGACGCCCCGCCTCACCACGAGCATCGCGCCCAATGAAGCAGAGGGCGAGGTAGGGGAGGGCGAGCAGCGCCGCGGCCGGTGTTCCAGTGATGGTGGCGACGCCGAACCCAACGAGCGCAAACCAGGCGGCGGCGAAGAGCGCCGTGTTGCGACGGCCAAGGAGCACCGCAATGGTGCGCACGCCAGCTGCGGCATCTTCATCGCGATCGGTGATGGTGGTGAGCGCATGTGCGCCGATCCCCCAGGCTGCGAAGACGAGCACTGGCGCGTCAACGAGGTTGGTGCTCCACGCCGCGTGCAGACCGATCTGCAGTGGAATCGCGTAGAGCACGTTGGTGAGTGAGTCCAACACCGGCCGCCCCTTCAGGCGCGTTGGCGGTGCGTTGTATCCGGCGGAGAGAACCAGCAGCACAAGGAGCGAGAGGAGGGTGAGAGGCGGCGTGGTTGCCGCAACGGCAACGAGGAACGGCGCCAAGAGGAGGGTGCTGATGATCGCGTGTCGCGCCAGGAGCGGCTTTGGCGTGAGGGCACCCTCTACGCCGCCCTTGCGTGGATTGCGCGCGTCGGTCTCAAAGTCGAAGTAGTCATTCGGCGCGTGCAAGAAGTAGTTGTACGGGAAGAGGAAGAAGGCGAAGAGGACCACATCACTGAGAACAAGACTTCCGCGCAACCCAATCGCACCCCAGAGCAGTGGCATCGACGTGTTCAGCCAGAGCAGGGGTCGCGAGATCTCAATTGCCTTCAGTAGATTGCGCATGGAGCCTCCTTTGTTCTCCCTCATCGTAGGGGAGGCGGCTACACTTGGTCTCTATGCCTGTAGCCGCCCCACACGTCACGCTACGCAGCCCTGAACCGGCGCTGATTGCGCTGCCGTGGACGAAGCCACTGCGCGACTGGGCGAGCCCCGAGGTGGAGTTGGTGCCGCTTGAAGTAGGGCCGTCACGTCACCTCGTGCGCTTCGTACGCGTGGCCGGTCGCCTGTTGGCCGTCAAGGAGCTCCCGACGCCACTGGTGGAGCGCGAGTTCGCCATTCTGCGTCGCCTTGAATCTGCGGGGATGCCCGCAGTAACGCCCGTCGGCGCCGTTGATCGCGGCGACGGTGAGGGCTTCATCATCACCGACTACCTGCGCGGCAGCATTCAGTACCGGCGACTCCTCAGCACCCCAGGTGCCGCAACGTCGGGGCAGTTCTCGGGGCGACTCCTTGATGCACTAGCGGTTCTCCTGGTTGACCTGCACCGGCACGGCGTCTGGTGGGGCGACGGCTCACTGGCAAACGCACTCTTAAAGCGCGACGGGAACCGACTGCAGGCCTATCTCGTCGATGCCGAGACGGCCGAGTATCACGAGCAGCTAAGTGATGGGCAGCGCCAGCACGACCTCGACATCCTGGTGGAGAACGTGGCCTTCGGTCTCGCCGATGCCGCCGCCGCCCTGGGTGGCAGCGAGGTTGATACCGACGCAGCGGTACGCGCCTCAGCGGCACTTCGCGATCGCTATACCGCCCTCTGGGGGCAGCTGCACCGCCCGTTCGTCGCGAGTGCAAACGATCGTCGCGCCGTGGCCACCCGCATTCGCGACCTGAACGTGCTTGGCTTTGCCGTCGAAGAGTTGAGCCTCGATGTGACGAGTGGCGAGGGGATGCGCGTCTCGCTGGCGATCGCCTCGCGCCGCTTCCACGCCGAGCAGCTCCTGCGCCTCACCGGCGTCGACGCGCTAGAGGGTCAGGCGCAGCTCTTGCTGAACGATTTGCATGAGTACGGGGTCTGGCTGCAGGTGCAGGGCGGCGCACAACTCACCGCTGGGCTCGTGGCGGCGCGATGGCGCGCCGAAGTTCTGGAGCCGACACTCGTTCGCCTGCGCCCGCACCTGGCTCCGGGCCGAGACGCGCTGCAGGCCTATTGTGATGCGCTAGAACACAAGTGGATCCTCTCCGAACGGGCTGGTGCCGATGTTGGCCTGGATGCGGCCGTAGCCGACTACGTCGCACTCGGTGCGCCGGCCCCCGAGAGTGCCCGCGCTGGCAGTGATGGCGTCGACACGATGTCGGCCGAAGACGCACTCGTCTCTGCAGCGGTGAGCGCCGCCGATGAGGATGCCTCGCGATGACCGGGCGCCGTACCCCCCACGAGGTCCTCGGCGTGCCACTCGGCGCGAGCGCCGATGAGATTCGCGCCGCGCGTCGACAGCTCGCCCGCGAGCATCACCCCGATCGATTCATGGGCGATCCGAAGAGCGCCGCGGAGGCAACGCGCGAGATGGCCCTCATCAATGCCGCCGCCGAAGCGCTGCTCGCCGAGGCGTGGGCCTCCGAGGGCGCGCCCGCCGCTGAGCCTCCGGCAAAGGGTGGACATAAGCCAGAGCGCCCCGTCACCGCGAGCGTCGTGGTTGATGCGGCACCCGCTGCAAACGCGCGCACCAGTCGCCCGACGCCGATCAACTGGCGCCCAGAGCAGCCGTGGGCGCCACGTGCGCCACGCGGCCCTGTCGGCCCGCTCCCAGGGTCACCGGCAGGCCCAGTAGAGCGGAGCTTTGCGCCGCTCCCTCCCGACTACCGACGCCCGACACTGAGCGAGGCCGCCACAACCGTCTTCGCCTTCGGTCGGTACGAGGGGGCAACGGTTGGTGATGTGGCGAAGCGCGACCCCGGCTACCTCGTCTGGTGCGCCGATAACGTGCGCCGCGATCAGGAGCTGGTGCGCGCGGCGAATGTGGTGCTCGACGATCTAGAAGAGCGCGGCGCGCCGCACCCACCTCGGGGGAGCACTCGGCGGCCAACGGCGCCACTTTTCGATCCGAACAGGGAGTTGGAGTAGGAGTCATGATGAGCGCTATGCGAACGCTACTTGCGGCACTCCTTCTCGTGATTGCAGCGGGCGCCTGCGCGCCAGTGGCGCCACCCGACGGCTCACTACCGTGCAACGAGACGATTGATCAGCAGCGCGCTGCAGGCTTCGACACCGCGCTTGAGGCTGCGCTCCCCGTAACGGGTTGGGATGCCACGCCGGTCACGATTGACTCCGGACGTGAGTGCTCGCAGTTGCGCCTCGGTCCACTCTGGGGTGCAGGGATTCGTGAGCTGCGATCTGCGGGAGCCATCTTCGAACTCCCCGGCAAAACGGGTTACTCGCTCGTGCTCTATTCGGCCGCAGGGCTATCGCTAGACAACCTCGCCTATGCCTTTGAGCGCGGCGCACGCGGTGGGCGCAAGACGCAAGGGCTGACGATCATCGACATCAAGGTCGGGGACTGGCCAGGGAAGCAGTTCACGCTCCTGAATGGCGATCACCGCCAGGTGATCACACTGTTTGATACGGGCGAGCCAGATCGCGTGCGCGCGCTGCTGGCTTCCGATATTTCAAATGCACTTATCGCCGAACGTCTCGCCGCATACGCGGCGGCGTTGGCTACGCCGTAAGGGTTAGACGAGCTCCTTCAACGCGAAGCGCGCCTCCAACTGCTCTGCAGTTTGGAAGCCGACGGCGCCAACTGGCTGGGCACCGGCTCCCTTGAAGTAGGCGATCGTTGGGATCGACATGATGTTGAACGCCTGCTGCAGGGCAGGGTTCTCGTCGACGTTCACCTTCACGATGGTGACCTTGCCGTCGTACTGCGCGGCGAGCTTCTCGAGCTCTGGGGCAACAAGCTTGCACGGGCCACACCACGGCGCCCAGAAGTCAACGATGACGGGATGTGCCGAATCCATGACGTCCGTCTGGAATGCTGCATCGCTGGTGTGCTTGATCTCCGCCATGGTTCCCCCTGCGCTCTTCTTGTGGCGGAACGGTCTCTCCGCCTTGACCACCATCATAGCGAGCGGCGGCAAAACTACTCGAGCCCGCGGGCGTGCAGATCCTCCTCGCTCAGCCCAAGGTAGTGCCCGATTTCATGGATGAGCGTTCGGCGCACCTCGCGGCGCAGGGCCTCGGCGTCGGGGAAGTCGGCGAGGAGCGTTGCGGCGTAGAGGGTCACCTCGGGGGGCGGCTCGCCGAGGCCGCCCTCAATCCCTTTCGGTAGCCCGTAGAACTCGCCATAGAGGTCAACCCCAGGCTTATGGCTCACGGTGACGAGGAGCTCCTGGGCGGCGGAGCGTAGGGGTTCAGGTAAGCCGCGCAGCGCCTCTTCGGTCAACTGCTCCACGCGTTCAATCTCTTCCAGGGGGTCCACGAGGAGATCCTACGACGGGGCGGGTAGGATGAGCGAATGCAGTCAAAGAGCAAGACAGCGCGGGCAATCGTGCCCACTTCAGATGCCGAGGCCCGGATCGCTGAGGCGGCTGAGACCATCCTGCGCGCCATTGGCGAGGATCCAGCGCGTGACGGGCTCGTCGATACCCCAGGCCGCGTTGCTCGCGCCATGCTCGAGCTCACCAGTGGCTATGCGAGCGATCCGTACGAGATCCTCGGCACCGTCTTCGAGGAGCCAGCGGGCGCCCCAGCCGGAGACCTCGTCGTTGTTGAGGGGATCCCGTTCCACGCCCTCTGCGAACACCACCTTCTGCCGTTCCCTGGCGTGGCGACTGTTGGCTACGTGCCGAGCGGTCGCATCGTTGGCCTCTCGAAGATCCCACGCCTTGTGGATGCCTTTGCGCGACGACTGCAGGTGCAGGAGCGCCTCACCGCGCAGGTCGCCGATGCACTGAACGACGCCCTTTCGCCAGCAGGCGTTGGCGTACTGGTCAGCGCCGAACACCTCTGCCTCGCCGCGCGCGGCGCACGCCAGCCTGGTGTCGTTATGACCACCGAGGCGATGCGCGGATCACTCCGGACCGATGCCACGTTGCGCGAGGCGTTGGCGCGCGCACACGATCGCGGCGTGGCGCGACGCGAGGGGCTCCATGGCTGAGCGAACGACGCCGATTCGTGTGTTGATCGCCAAGCCTGGCCTTGACGGCCATGACCGTGGCGCCAAGGTGCTTGCGCGCGGTCTGCGCGACGAAGGCTTCGAGGTGATCTACACAGGGCTGCGCCGAACCCTTGACGCCATTGTTGCCGCAGCCATTGAAGAGGACGTCGATGTGGTCGGCTGCTCGATTCTCTCGGGCGCCCATGCGACCCTGCTGCCGAAGTTGGCCGCGAGCCTTCGCGCCTCTGGGGCGACCGATGTGCTGGTGGTCGCGGGCGGCATCATCCCCGAGGCCGATCGCCCAGAGTTGGAGCAGGCCGGCATCTCGGGAATCTTTGGGCCAGGAACCACGATCGCCGAGGTTGCCACCTTCCTACGCGCGAATGCCCGCCGACGCTAAGCATCTCGCGGCGCGTCGCGAGCTGGCGCAGGGGATTAGCGCGGTAGAGCGTCCGGGTCCAGCAGCGAATCAACGCATTCAAGAGGCGCTCGCCGCATCGACGGCCGACGCGCGCAACGCCCTTGTTGTGGGGCTGACTGGCGCGCCGGGAGCGGGGAAGAGTTCACTCGCTGCAGCCCTCGCCGATGTGGCGCGTGCTGGCGGTCGTCGCGTCGCCATCCTCGCAATTGACCCGAGCTCCCACGAGAGCGGTGGTGCACTCCTCGGCGATCGGGTGCGCATTGACGAGCATCCCGACGATGACGGTCGCTTCACGCGCTCCATTGCTACACGTGGCAGCGGTCGATCGCTCGCGCATGTCGCCGCTGCGGCAACCATCTTGGTTGAGGCGGCCGGGTTTGATCTGATCTTTGTGGAGACCGTTGGCGCCGGACAGGCCGAGATCGGCATTGCGCGGCTCGCCGATGTGTTGCTCGTTGTGGAGGGCCCCGAGGGGGGCGACGAGGTGCAGGCGATGAAGGCGGGGATCCTTGAGGTCGCCGACATCGTTGCCGTGAACAAGTCGGATCGACCGGGCGCACAGGCAGCCTTCGATCGCCTGCGCAGTGGGCTTGCCCTCGGTGCAGGCGCGCCAGAGCTTGCTCTCGTCTCTGCCACCGCTGGTGCTGGGATCAGTGAGCTCCTGGCCACCATCGATGACGTGGGTGCAGGCCGCGGCGTGCGCGGTCGCATTCGTCGTGTTGAGGCGCACCTTGTTGCCGCCGCCGAATCACATGTTGATGCGCAGGTGCGCGAGGCAAGGGCGAGCGGCGCACTCACGACGCGCGCCGAGCAGATCGTTGCCGGAACTCAATCGTTGACTGGATCGCTCACCGCGCTCTTCGGTATTAGCGAGACGCCTGATGCGTAAGCGTCTTGTTGCTGGTGCCCTCGCCGGACTGATCGTCGCCGCGCTCGGTGGCGTCGGCGGGCCAGGGCTGCGCTTCGACGCGGCGATTCCAGCACCGATGCTGGTCGGCCCGAACGATCCATCGCTACCAACGCTGAACCTTGTTGTTCTTGGTGATAGCTACGCCTCGGCGGCGCTCCCGTTTGATCGCGGCACGTTGCAGGTGCTTGGCGCGCCGAGTGTCTGTGCCCGCGGGCCAGCCTGGCCGCGCCTCTTGATGCCAACCAACATGCGACTCTCACTCACCCACGTCTCGTGCAGCGGCGCCGTCGTTGCCGATTTGATCGATCGCCGCATGCGCGCCGGTGAGATCTT
>SHYI01000032.1 GCA_009692905.1 Chloroflexota bacterium | reverse complement strand
GAGGCTACTGCTGATGAACATGGCCACGAAGGAGCCGACCATGAAGACATCGCCGTGCGCAAAGTTGATCAGCTCAATGATGCCGTAGACCATGGTGTAGCCGAGGGCGACGAGGGCATAGATCGCACCGAGCGTCATCGCGTTCACGAACTGGTCGATCCCGAGCGCGCCCAGGGCCAGCCCTAGGAAGGCGAGGATGCTGAGCGGGAGGCGCAAGTTGCCGAGGAGACGACCTGCAGTACTGCTCGTCACGCTGGCGGTGGCCATATATCCCCCTCACTGGCAACCCAGCCGGGCTGCAGACTCATTCCGTAGATAGTGCCGCCCATCGGGCGATTCGGCAAGAGGGGAGCCGCCTGTGAGGGAAACGAAGAGCCCCCACCACCCTTGCGGGCGGCGGGGGCCTTCACGGTGCCTTAATCAGGCGCGCAGGTTCCCCTACGCGACCGGATTAGTTCCCGTAATTGATCTCCTTAACGAACTTCCAAGCGCCGCCCTCAACCTTGTAGAGGGAGATGATGCGCTGGGTCGTATCGCCAACGGCGTCAAAGCTGACCGAACCGAGAACCGTCTCGAAGGCGGCACCCTTATCGACAACAGCTGATCGAACCGTCTCGCGGGTCACATCGCCACCAGCAACGGCAGCGGCGATCCCCTCGATGATGATCTGTGCGCAGGCGTAGCCAGCGTAGGCGTAGCCCTCGGCATCCTTGCCGAACTCAGCCAAGAACTTCACGTTGAAGTCTGCCTTGCCAGGAATGTTCTCAATTGCAGCCTGCGATGCGTAGCTGTTCTCAGCATTTGCACCGGCAAGATCAATGTACGAACCCGTGGTCGTGCCGTCATAGATGCCGTCGGCACCGTAGAACGGCAGCGCACCGATGCCCGCCTGGGCAAGTGCGTTACGGAAGAGTGGGGCGCCGTCTGACGTCACACCGCCGTAGAAGATCGAGTCAGCGTCGGCTGCCTTCGCGGCTGTAGCAACAGCAGAGAAGTCAGTCGTGCCCGTTGGGAGGCCGCTTCGGCCAACAACGGTGCCGCCATCGGCGATGAACTGTGCCTCGAAGGCATCCGCTACACCCTTGCCGTAGGCATCGGTGGAGTCAAGGATGTAGATCTTCACGGCGCCGTTCTCCTTGGCGTACACGGCAACGGCTGGCCCCTGAAGGTCGTCCGTTGTTGCAACACGCACATAGTTCACTGCACGGCCGCCACGAAGGGCCTCGCCGTCAGCGCCCTTGGTGAGCGTTGGGTTCGTGTTCGACGGCGAGCACTGAAGAAGTCCGGCCTCTGACGAGACAGGAATCTGGGCTCGGGCCGAAGCCGAGTTGAATGGACCAACCACGGCGACGACATCTTCCTGACCAACGAAGGTCAGCATGTCTGCAGCGGCCTGGTCTGGGTTGTGTGCGCCTTCCTTGGCGTGGTCAAGAACCTTCGCCTTAAGGGTGTAGCCCTCAATCGAAGCCTCCTTGATCGCAAGGAGTGCGCCGTCGCGGGCAGGGCCCGCTGCAGCAAGGCTTGAGCCGTTGAGTGGGAAGCTAATCCCGACTGTCAACGTCTTGCCCGCGGTGCTCGCCGTCGAGCCACCGCATGCAGCTGCGAGAATCGCAACTGCTGCAAGGGCGCTAAGGCCCTTCTTGTTAAAGACCTTCATGAGGTCCTCCTATCTGCTATTCCCAACCGTTCCGGCTGGGCTCGCCTCTGTTTCGGACTACGTGACCACGTCTCACCTACCGAAGCAGATACGACAGTGCGGCTGCGTCCGATGCAGTCGAGGACCGTCATCATGAACGAGCACGCGCCTGTGCGCAACCTTTTCTGTGTGGCGCTCTGTGTGGCGCCGTGCTCAGGAGGGTGAAGGTTAAGGAATCCGAATCTTTCCTCTAGTGCCCTTCGGCGATGAGGAGGGCCGCCCCTGCGGAAACCTCCAGGGCGATCTCACCCGCAGCGAGGTGTGCGGTCGTGAGGGCCCCCAATCGCAATCCGCCCGCAACTATTGCGCCGGTTGCTGTGGCGGTGGCGCCGTGCGGCCCCACCGCAATGCTCCCCGTCCATGGACCCACAACGGCACGGGCAGAGAAGTGTGGTGATGCGACCAGCGACTGCTCGCCCGGACGGCCCCAATTAATGGCGGCGGTACGGGTCGCCTGATGCCCCGCATCGGTGGCGCGGATCGCCTCCGTGGCGTGGAGCGGTCGCGACGGATCGTTGCGCCCCCAGTCAGCAACCCGATAGGTTCGGTCGGAGCGCTGCTGCACCTCCCAGATAAAGAGGCCGGGCATCAGGGCATGGAGGCAGCCGGTCGGCACGTCAAACACATCGCCGCGACGCACAGCGTGCCGCGCCAGCAGTGGGGTGATGTCGGCGCCTGATATCAACGCGCTCGTGACATCAGCGCCGGTGGCTGATGGAGCGCGCCCGAGCAGCAGCTCGGCGCCAGGGGCAGCTTCCAGAACAACCCACGCCTCGTGCTTGCCGATCGCATCTGCTCCGTGCATCACTTTGGCCAGGTCGTCGTCAGGATGCACCTGCACCGAGAGTCGGTCTTGCACATCGAGCAACTTCACCAGCACGCCGCCCGGCTGCTCGTCAGCATCGCCGAACCAGGCCTCGCCGATTGGGCCACTCGGCGCGGCGTCGGGGGCGAGTGCGCGAAGGCGATCGCCACCCCACACGCGCCCAACAAGGCGCGGGGCTAGCAGCCTGGTCGAGGCGTTCAGCGTATCCACGCCACCCAGTCTAGGTGGCTCTCAGGGGAAGGTGATGGTGTAGGTAGTTGTCCACGCTCCCCAGTTCGTGCTGGTTACCGCGGTTCCCTTGATCTTGCATGTCTTGCCTGCGTCTGCCGCAACCGGGGCAAGCGTGAGCTTGTTCGCAGCCAAGACACAGGCGTTCTTCGACGCGGTCACGCCAGTGGTGATCTCTGACCAGGTGATCTTCGGCATCACCGTCGAAGTGGCTTGATACCCGACCGTGTTCGCATCGTCGGCGTAGAGGCCGAGTGTCTGGATCACCTTGGCTAGCGATACGGGCGAGGTCGGAATAATCGATGGCGCACCGAGTGTTCCCTTGCTCAGGGTGTACACGTAGTAGTTGGTACCAGGCAGGTATGGAGCAGCAGCCGCGGCGGTGATGCCCACTTTGCAGGTGCCCGGCTTCTTAATGTGCAGATAGGCGCGGCCGCCGCTCGACTTCACCTCGCAATAGGCGGAGGAGGCTGAAGTGACGGCATACGTTTGGGTGGCGCCCGATTCTGTCGCTGACGCTGGAAGCTGATGCCACCCCGTAATCCCAGTAGTAGAAGCGTGACCGAACTTATACGGAACGGTGAGACTTGTCCCGAACGTAAAGACTGCCATCTGTGCCGTGACATCGAGTGCGCCGCCGCCTGAGCCGAAGATTGGCGTCGTGGGCGCGTCACTTGTCACCGACATAATGCCGAACCCCGCGGGTGCGAATTCGCTGCTGTCGGTGCCGTCAACGATAAGGTCGGGCGCTTCGTCTTCGGAGGCTGGATAGTCGATATCGCCCGGCTTCTCACCGCCGAAGTAGAAGCCATCGGCAGATGTCGGGTCATTCACTGTGCTGACATCACCCTCGGCCGAAGGATCATCAGCCACAGCCGTGAGCGCGTCCGAAAGGTCTTCGTCGTTGAGGTCTGCGAGCGTTGTTGCAGGAGGCATCATCTCTTCTAGGTCCATTTCGACGGACACCACGCTGCCACCACTGGCGACGACGACGACATTGACAGCGCCCGTCGTTGGGTCAGCCTCCACCGCAATCGTCTCGGCGGAGCCGATTGCGCTCTTTAGCGCAAGTGCCGAGGCAAATCCCATCGGGGCGAAGGTGGCTGCGCCGTCTAGGCTGTAAAGGGCTGCAGAGGTTGATGCTGTGGTGCCGGTGCCCGCGTCCTTCTTGATGGCAAAGATCAGGCCGGTGTCGCAATCCATCTTCAGGTCGCGGTAGTCGCCACCCTTGTAGCCACTCGTCGTTACCGCTGGGCTACTCACCACGATCTCGGCAGGCGTTATGTCATCTTTATCATCCAAGAAGGCGTAGATGCCCTTGATCTTCAGCAACTTCCCGTCGTCATAGCCACCCGCGGAGCTCTCGTCGGAGACTGCGAGCAGTGCCAGGTCTTCGACCGCATCAGCGATGCCAACACCGAGCGAGTTCCCCAGGACGCCAGCGGTATCGTTCGCGCAATAGCTCACGCCGCCGATGCGGCCAGAAAGCTGAACTGCCGTGTTGCCTGTTGAAAGAGCCGTACCCGGGTGGCGGGTAAAGGTTGCGCCGTTCATGTAATACAGGTCGTCGATGCACGGTTGATCGCCGGCCTTGTCGTCGTCACCGTCCGCCTTGAACTTCACGAGCACCGCAACATACTGGTCGTTGGAGTTGGCCTGGCTTGATGGTCCAGCGCCGAGGATCACCAGGGCTGCGTCTGCACCTTGGATCCCAGTGATTGACACGGTGTCGGCACTACCAGAGAGGCCAAAGTAGGCCCCGTCAAACTGGTCACCTCGGATCCCAGTGTTGGCGGCAAGACTGCAGCCCATAGTTTTTTCGCCCGGGTTACCTGGGTCGGCGCGCTCCTCGCGGATCGCACCCGCAACAAGCGCCGAACCGCCCAGCGTATCTACCGGCGCATCAAAGTCGACCGTGGTGCAGTTGGCATCCACCCCTACCGTGCAGCCAGAGACACCATCTGAGAGATCGCCGTTGCCGTCACCAAGCACCCCATTCGCGATGTTTCGCGCTGTGAGCCATTCACCGTCGGTGAAGTGGGCGACCGCAAAGCCGCCGCCCGTGAGCGATCCGCTAAGGATCCAGTTGGTCCCCTGCTCGCTGGCACCCGACCCTTCGTTGCCTCCCCTCCACCAGGCGATCGTATTGGAGCCGCCGCCGGCGAAAGTGTAGTAGCTCTGGCCACCGTCATAGCTGATAACCGAGCGGCCACCACCCGTGAACGAGAAGGTGGCGACCACGCCATTTGGGTCAGATGGGTTGAACGCAGTGTCGCGAACGACCGGTGCCGCGAGGCCGGTGACGGCAAATCCACCGGCACTTGATTGCGTTCCTGCGTCCGCTCGATTGGCGATGAAGTTCCAGGCGCTATGCGATGCCTGCGGGAAGAGCGGCACGTAGTTCGCCGTGGCGGAACCCAAGAACTTGACGTTGCCATCAGCCGCTGCGCGGCTCCACACCGCCGCCTTCACGAGGCCACGGGCACCGTCACCCGAGATCACGACAGAGCTGCCGGAGACGCCCGTCTTGAAGTTGAAGGCGCTGTCGAACGCGGAGCCAGTGTTGTTGTTGGCGCCTGGGGCGTCCATCACAACGACGTGGCCGTACTCGAATTGGCCAGTAGTGTCCATGAGCGCGCCGCCAATGTCGCCGGACTGCTTCACGTTAATGCCGTGCACCACAATGCAGCTACGGATCATCGCCACGGTGCCGTAATACTCGCCACTGATGGCGCCATAACCGGTGGCATCTTGGAAGCCGAGCATTGGCGCGACGGATCCAACAGCTGGAGTGGTGTTTTCGCCACACGTCGCCATGAGACGTCGCTCTGGATTCGGCGCGCACTCAGCGTCGCCACCGCCTGCGGCTTGGCCGATCGCGCCATCCTTCACTGGTGATTCCGTCTCTGCATCTTCGCTGCAGCCATCTCCCACCAGTGAGTTGCCGCCGCGCGAATAGAGATTATTCTGGATTACGTGGTCATCGCCCGAATCTGCATCTGCATTTGCGGCGAGCGTCGTTGCAGCCGTTTCCCAGTGATCCGTGTTGTCGTACGAGCTGAGGGCGGTGATGGCTCGATCATTGGTCACCCAGGTAGCAATGCGTACCGTTGCCGTGCTATTTGAACCACTCAATGAGCGATCCCAAATCACAACAGAGCGCGGCCCCTCGTAGTCAGTCGTGAGCGTGCCGTTGTCTTCAGCGCTGTCGTTGTTGATGTCTTCTGCCAACCAGCCGGAAGGGCCACCGAACACCATGAGATCTTGTGCAGCCTGTCCTCCGCTCACGGTGGTGTCGCGGCTCAAGGCGCAGCCTTCTACGTCTGCGCAGCCATCAAGATCTTCATCTTGGTATGGGCTCTTGACCTCAAAGAGTGTTGCCGCTGCTCGAGCTTCTTCGCCCGCACTACTGTCGTACACGGTGAAGTTGGCGCTGAGGGTGAGAGCAGATTTGAGGTCACTCGAGGTGTACAGCTTCTGAGTGTCTGGGGGCACCGCCCGAGGGAGCTCAGCAATGACCACGCCGCCTGTGGCTCCCTGTTGCGTCGCAACGTACACATTGCTAACGCCAGGCTTTGCGGCAAAGAGCCAGCCGGTCCAGGTTCCCCTTGTCGTTCCACCTGGCGCTCCAGCGAGATTGGATTTCATTGCCGCAGTCAGTTCAAAGAATTGGCCTGGCTTGATCTCGTTTCCAACACAATCGGTGGTGTTCCCATCACACGGGTTGTCGACGCCAGTGATGTTGTCATCAACGATGGAGTACTCATCGCTGGTAGGCATCACCGTTGCGTAGACGCCAAGGGCTTGCAGTGAGCCTGTTGGGCCGCCAATCAGGCCACTTACCAAGAAGAGGTAGCTGGAGTGGACGTTGGTGGCTTCGTCGTAGGCGTGCCCCCAGTATGGCGTATAGGAGCCGCTTAAGGTTGTGCCAGTGGCGCTCGTCCCCGTGTAGGACTTCAGGTCGAAGCTATTCCACGAAGTGCCAAAGTCTCGGCTGAACCAGAGCTTGCTCTGCATGATGACGGCCACCTCACCTGGCCAACCCGACGTGGTGATGCCGGAGACGATGGAGTTCTTGTCCATACCCTCAACGCCGTCGTTGCCCGTGGTCTCTGCACGCTCATCCGAGGAGAGCACGACCGGCGACCAGGTGCCGCCGCAGTCAAATGAACGCCAGAGAGACGGCGAGGTGGAGGTGGTTGTGTAGAAGGTGCAGGGTGCGCCGTCAGCAACAACGTTTGTCGTCTGGCCGCCGAACGCGTTGACCACCTCCATCGGTCGACCATTCGATTTCAGCGACACGATGGTGTAGTAGTTATCTGACTCGTTCCAGGCGGTTAACTCTAGGTCCGTCGCAGCGACGCCAAAGCCCGATGCCGACACAACAACTTTCGTCCCCACCATCTCATCGGCCTCAAACGGGGTGGTATCAGAGTCTGGGTTGGCAATGTCGCCGAAGTAGTCGGTGCGATCCCAGTTGAAGGTGCCGGAGGCCCCAGTAATTGACGAGGTCATTGACGTGCCACTCCAGGCATTCACTGTGGCGCCGGAGCCAGCCCCTGCCACCACGCTGATCGTGGCTCCCTCAATGAACACCGGGAACTGGATTACCTCAGCACCACAAAGGGCGAAGTTTGTCGCGCTGCCGTTGCGCGCCTCAGTGACGGTTGGCCAGTCGTAGTCGCCTACGTCGGTGATGTCGCCGTCGCTATTGCAGTCGCCCCAACCGGTGCCCGTGTTGACCTGCAGCAGAAGTGCGACGGGGAGACCAAATTCAGAGGCGATGTCATCGAGCTTGAAGGAGTCTGGATTATCGCTCGGAACGGTGTATGACCCGTCAACTTCACCCTCAGCGATCACCGCGATGCGATAGATCGGATCTCCAGTCGCCGCGACGCGCTGCGCTGGCACGCCTACAAACAGGGTGCCGAGCAGGGCGAGAGAGAGGGTGAGCGAGGTTAGGCGGCGCTGGCTGGTGACCATGAGGGCATCCTACGCCCGAGACTGAACAAGTTGCAATAGGGTCGCGGGAGGCACCAAGAGGCTAGCTCGGGTACGGCTGCAAGTACCTAGTCGATGACGGCGGCAACCGCCTTGGCCACGACGGGGATCTTCGCGGCGGAGAGGCCCGCCATATTGATACGCCCGCGCGCAACCAGGTAGACCGCGTGGTCGTCACGGAGGCGCTTGAGCTGATCGTCGGTGAGGCCGAGGAGCGAGAACATGCCGTGGTGGTCGAGCAGGTACGAGAAGTCGCCTGCACCAGCGGCGGTGAGGGCAGCGGCGAAGGCGGCGCGGCTCTCCTGAATGCGGCTGCGCATGCCGCTCACCTCGCCCTCCCACTGCGCGCGGAGCGCGGCATCACCAAGGATGGTGGCCACGATGGCGCCGCCGTGTGCCGGTGGGTTTGACCACATCGTGCGCACCGCCATGCGCGCGTGCGATGCAATAGAGGCCGCTGCTGCACCATCGGCGCCGATGATTGCCAGGCTGCCGACGCGCTCGTTATAGAGGGCGAAGTTCTTTGAGGAACTGCTGGCGACGAGCACCTCGCACCCAGTCGCCAAGAAGGCGCGCAGTGATGCGGCATCTTCGATGAGCCCTTCGCTGAATCCCTGATACGCGAAGTCGAGAATCGGCAGGATGCCGCGATGGGCAATCTGTTGTGCGATCTCGATCCACTGGTCAGGCGTTGGATCAATCCCTGTCGGGTTATGGCAGGCGCCGTGCAAGATCATCGCGTCGCCACCCTTCGCCGCAGCGATTGCGTCGAAGAGTGCGCTGGTGTTCAGCGACCGCGCATCGTCGGTGATCCAGTCATGGCGACGCGCCGTGATGCGCGACGACTCAATGATCTGCGTGTGGTTCGGCCAGGTCGGCTCACCCACCCAAATCTCCGCGCCGGGCCGAAGTCGCGAAACGAGGTCAACTGCAAGGCGCACTGCGCCGGTGCCGCCTGGCGTATGAATCATCTGCACGCGTTCGGCCGCAGCGGGTTCTGTCTCGCCCCATGCCCCGCCAACCGTACGGAAGAGGAGTGATTTGGCCGCCGCCAAATAGGCGGGGTCACCACTGATCGGCATGTAGAGCTTCGAGGTGGTCGAGGCGAGCAGGCGCTCCTCTGCTGCGCGGACGCTCGGCAGGATCTGGGTAACGCCTTGCTCATCCATATAGACGCCGGCAGCGAGATTGATCTTGTGTGGACGTGTGTCGGCACGGAAGAGCTCAACGATCCCGAAGATCGGGTCGGTTGGCGCATCAATGATTCGTGCCGAGAGGGCTCCTTCAGACATGCTGCGAGTCTAGCCGCGCGACGCTGGCGGCGCGTTTCTGCCCGCGGGCGTACGATCGCGCCGATGAGCTTCTTTGACCTTGATCCGATCGGCTGGATGTTCGTCGGCCTTCTGGCCGGCGGTCTCTCCTCACTTCTCGTTGGCGGCCGTGCTGCGCGCGGCTGCCTCCCTAACATTCTGGTCGGCATCCTTGGCGGCATCGTGGGTGGCACCCTCGCCAAGGGTGCGGGCTACGGCGACCCAGGCGGATTTACTGGATCGGTCTTCGTGGCGCTACTCGGATCGGTGATCTTGCGCCTGGCACTCGAATTCGTGGATCGGCGTCCGCGCCG
>SHYI01000031.1 GCA_009692905.1 Chloroflexota bacterium | reverse complement strand
GATCTAGGTTGATCGCGCGGGGGTTGGCAAACGCCTCGAGGATGGCCCCCTTGGTGATCTCGCTGAAGGTAACCCGGCGTCGGTCCGCCTCAGGGATACCGAGGGCCTCCGCCACATGCCAGGCAATCGCCTCCCCCTCACGGTCAAGGTCGGTTGCCAACCAGACGGAGGTTGCCTTCTTTGCGGCACGAGTGATGTCATCGAGGCGCTTCTGCTTATCTTCAATAATCTCGTAGACCGGGGTGAAGCCGTTCTCCACATCCACCGCCATGCTCCCCTTCTTCGTCTTCTGGGGGAGATCCCGAATGTGCCCATAGGAGGCGAGCACGGTGTAATCGGGGCCGAGATACCGCTCGATCGTCTGGGCCTTGGCCGGCGACTCGACGATCACGAGGTTGGTGGCTGCCTTTGTCATGGGCGAGAGCGTAGCACCGCCCCCAGAACGCGCCGCCAACGGCCACCGCGCTGCTCTATCAGCCCGCGCAGACTCAAGAGGGTCAGGGCGGCCACGAGTGCCCCTGGCAACTCCCGCGAGAGGTCGCTTAGATCGCCCTCTACGACCCCCTCAGCACCAGCTGCATCGACTCTCTGAAGGATTTCACGCTGCAAACCGAAGGCCTCACCCCCGACGTCGCTCGTTACTGCGGAGGCCACCTCCGGAGGCGCGGCAAAATGACCCTGCAAGGACAACGCACAGACAGCAAGCCACGCGCGGAGGTCGGCCTCCCCTGAAATGAGCACGGGCGAGCGCTCTTCTGTGATACGCAAAGACAACTCTTGTGCCCGTTGCAGCCAGCGCAGGCCCCCCTCCGCTGTCGCTGCACCGTACGGGGCGCTGACGATGGCGATCGGAAGCCCAAGCCCTGCCGCCGATTCAGCGGTGATCAGCGCCCCAGAGCCCTCAGGTGCCTCAACGACGATGAGCCCGTCGCAGAGGGCCGCCAGGAGGTGGTTGCGGGCGGCAAAGCTCCAGGCGGCAGGCGGAGTGCCGACCGGTCGATCAGAGAGAAGGAGGCCCGCCTGCTGGATCTGCTCAGCAAGGCGCCGCGCTCCGTAGCGCAGCCCGAGCGGGGCGGGACTAGGAAGTACGGCGATCGTCTCCCCTCCCGCCTCTACGGCTGCCAAATGGGCCGCCTCGTCGATCCCCAGGGCGAGTCCTGAGACGACGCACCACCCCGATCGCGCAACCTCAAAGGCGATGCGCCGAGCGGCCGATATGCCGTGGGGCGAGGGGCGTCGCGTGCCGACGATCCCGATGGATGGCCTCCCCAGCACCTCCACCCGCCCCTGTGCCCAGAGTGGGCGCCGTCGATCTGTATCGGGGGCGAGTCCGAGTGGCTCGCTGCGTCGCTCAGGGATTCGCGGGTCGCCTGGGTTCAACATGACGGCGCTCACCAGTGATCGCCGTGCAGGTGGATCGCCTCCGCCACATCAGCGTCGCCAACAACCTCGCGGCCATCAAGGAGGGCCACCACCATCGCGATCCGCTCAATCTGACTCCATGCGCGTACGCCGAGACCCTCAACGGTGCGGCGCGTCGCAGGAGTCATCACGCCGGCGCCGTCGGGTCGTTGCAGTAAGGCGGCGCGGACCGATGTTGCGCGCTCGCGAGCCGCCAGCGTGGTGAGTTCGCCGCGCGGGAGCGCAGCAAGAGGCGTGCTCGGTCGAGCAAGTCGCACGCGTAGCGGGAATCGATCACGAATCGGTGCGGAGAGCGAGAGGCTCCCTCGCCGTCGCGCGCTAGGGAGACAGCGACAGGTGCCACTCGGATGCTCCAACTCGCCGCAGCCGCAGGGATTCCCCGTGGCCGCCACGATCGCATCCGCAGGGAAGCGCACCGCGCGCCCCGCTCGAACTAAGTCAACACTCCCCCGCTCAAGTGGTTCGCGCAACGCCTCAAGCGCGTCGCGCCGGAATTCACCGATCTCATCAAGCAGCAGGAGTCCACGATGTGCCCACGTCAGCTCGCCCGGAGTCATGCGCGGGCCTCCGCCGATGAGCCCCGCCACCGTTATATCGTGATGCGGTGCCCGTAATGGCGGTCTCAAGGAGAGCCCTACGGCGTGGCCACCTGCAGAGGCGATGGATGCAACCTCGCTGCGCTCCTCCACAGCAAGGTCTGGAAGGATCTCATGCAGTGCCCGAGCGAGCATCGACTTACCCACGCCTGGCGGTCCCTCGAGCAGAATCGGAAAACGACCGCATGCTGCAATCAAGACTGCACGCGATGCAATCGGTTGACCGCGAATGCTTGCGAGCTCGCACGCCACCTCTTCGCTCGGTGCTGGCATCGATTCGAGCTCTGGCAAGGGTGGCGGGCCTGCGACTCTGCCGTCGACCGCCGATGCAGCATCTGCGAGCGTTGCAACGGGAATCGCCTCGCCGCGGCACGGCCCAAGCAGCGTCGCCACGCTCGCCGGTAGCAGCACACGATGCCCTGCCGAGAGGAGCGGCAGGGCGAGTGGCAGCGCACCGGGAACGTTGCGCACTCTGCCGTCGAGCGCTAGCTCACCGATCGCTGCCAGCGTCCCTTTGCCACGATGACGAATCTGGCCGCTGGCAAGCAGAATGCCGATCGCGATGGCGAGATCAAACGAGCCACCACTCTTGCGTAGATCGGCTGGTGCGAGATTGATGGTGATACGACGAGCGGGCCAGGTGTAACCGGCCGCACGGATGGCGGAGCGTATTCGCTCGCGCGCCTCCCCTACAGCGGTATCGGGGAGTCCCACGATTCGTGTCGCAGGGATACCAGGGGCAACGTCAACCTCGACCTCAACGGGAACCCCCTCAATGCCAACGAGCGCGGTAGAGGCGACTGAGGTTGGCATGGAGAGAAGATCACAGCGGCAACATACCGCTCACGTAGCGAGGGCTAGAGGCTTGCTGCAACCTTTGCAATCGTGTCGATCAGGCGCGCCGACCATCCTTCAAGTTCGTCTCTGCGGCGCAGCGCCTCGCTCACCGGCACGAGAGAGCCTGCAAGCTTGTGCGTCTCACGAATGTGAATCAGCGGCGAAGTCAGCGTGGCAATGAAGACTACGCCAAGGTGCACACGACCAACATCGTCACCATCGTCGTTCAGCAGTCCTAGCGGCGTGAAGTGCGGAAGGGTTGGCGTGGCAACCTCTTCGGCCCACTCTCGAGCGAGTGCGGCACGAATGCCACCATCGCTTGGCGAGATGTGGCCACCCACGCCGAACGAGGCGCGACCATGCAGTCGCTTGTCACTGCCACCAGCAAGGCGATCCATCCAGAAGAGCTGCACGTCGCCCGCAGGGATCCCCTCAGGGCGATAGAGGGCCACCGCATAGGGGATCGGCTGCTTCCAAGAGGGATCCGACTCGAGCTCGCGCCGCGGACGCGCCTGGGCTAAACCGTCGAGGCGTGTGATCTCACGCTCCCCCTCCTCCGGGCTGCTAAAGGCGCGGATCCCAGTCCAGGCGCCTGCAGGGAGCGCAAGGTCGCGAGGGATGCCAACGATCTCCTCGTCGGCGCCCGTCGCCAACGGATCAACGCTCACTCGCTCTCCGTGAGCACCGCGCGCGCAGCGGCGAGGCGCCCCTCCAGGTCCGTGCGACCGATAATTGGGTCGTTCTCTGCGGCGGCCAAGCGCGCATCCCACTGCTCCAAGACGAGTCGTAGCCTCTTCAGCTGACGGCGAACCTCGCGTGCGTTCGTCGCCAAGATGTCGGCGCCCATCGCCTCAGAACCACGTGCGAGCCGCGTGGCGGAGAGCCAACCGGTACCGGCGAGCAGGTGCGAGATCTTCCAGCCGTCAGGGGCATCGGCAGCCTCACCGAGTGCCACGGTCTCCACGAGTGCTGCAGCCAGGAGGAGTGGGAGGTGGCTGACCGCGGCGGTCGCGGCGTCGTGAAGCTCAGCCTCAAGGATCACCGGACGCGCACCGCAGCTGGTTGCGAGTCGCTCAACGAGTGCGGCGGCACCTCCACCATTGGCGCCGGGAACAATTACCCATGGTCGCCCAATGAAGAGATTGGCATCTGCCGCGGCGAAACCAGTCTCGTGGCTCCCCGCCATCGGATGGCCGCCGCAGAAGCGAATGTTGCGCGCCGCCGCCTCCTTCGCAATCCACACTTTTGTCGAGGCAACGTCGGTGACAACCGCCCCATCCGCGAGGCGACCAGAGCGGCGACAGATCACCAGCTCATCGAGAATTTCGGTCATAGCGATTGGTGGTGCGCAGAGAACCACGAGCGCTGCACCATCAACCGTTTCAGCGATCGAGCGACCAACGGTGTCAATGACTCCCGCCGCCAGCGCCTCTCGCGGTCCCGACTGCGTTGGTGTCCATGCGACGATCTCTAGGCCGCTCTCATCAAGGGGGCCAACCCCAGCGGGATCTTCACGCAGTGCTCGCGCGATGGAGCCGCCGATGAGGCCGAGGCCGAGCAGCGCTACCTTCACGGTCGGTCAGCCAACGGTGGCGATGGCGTCGAGTGCGCGAATGACGGCGCGGATGCCGCCCTCAAAGTTGCCAAGGTCCATCGACTCATTTGGCGCGTGCGCATTGTCGTCTGGTGGCGTGAAGCCGAGCAAGACCACTGGCAGGCCAAGCTCCTTCTGGAAGAGTGCGGCGATCGGAATGGAGCCGCCTTCGCGGATATAGAGCGGCGGCACACCAAAGGTAGCCTCAAGGGCTCCCGCCGCTGCGTTGAGGTACGGGTCGCCAAGTGGGGTGAGGAAGGCGTCACCGTTGCCAAGGTTCTGCACCTCGACCTGCAGCCCGGCAGGGGCGGCAGCGCGTAGTGCCGCCTCAACCTGTCGACCGATCTTCGCGGGGTCCTGTGCGGTCACAAGGCGGCACGAGATCTTGGCGTGCGCATGCGCAGGGATGATCGTCTTGGAGCCGTCACCCATAAAGCCGCCCCAGATCCCATTCACGTCGAGTGTTGGGCGCCCACCGCGTCGCTCGACCGTGGAGTAGCCGCTCTCCCCCGCCGTGGCGGTGGCCCCGATCCCAGCAAGATAGCCGGGCTCATCGAACGGCAGCGCAGCAAATGCGGCGCGATCAGCTGGTGTGAGCGCAACGACATCGTCGTAGAAGCCGGGAACGGTGATGTGGCCGTTCGCGTCATGCAGCGAGGCGATCATAGCGGCGAGTGCATTGGCGGGATTGACGACGGAGCCGCCGTAACTCCCCGAGTGCAGGTCCACATCGGAGGCGCGCACATTGATCTGAAGATAGGTGATGCCACGGAGCCCAACCGTCAGTGCGGGGCGGTTGCCGTCAAAGAAGCCGGAGTCGCTGATGATCACGGCGTCGCCGCTGCAGCGGTCTGGGTTCGCCGCCATCCACGCCTCGAGGTTCACGGAGCTCGACTCCTCTTCGCCCTCGAAGATGTACTTCACGTTGACGGGCAGGGTGCCGCGCGTGGTGACAAGCGCCTCAAGTGCGCTGAGGTGGATCACGATCTGGCCCTTATCGTCGGCAGAGCCGCGACCGAGCATGCGGCCGTCGCGAACGATCGGCTCGAATGGGCTGGTCTTCCAGAGGTCGAGTGGATCCCCAGGCTGTACGTCGTAGTGGCCGTAGATCACGATCGTCGGGAGCGAGCTATTGACGATCTTCTCGGCAACAACGATGGGGTGGCCACCCGTCTCGCTCACCTCCACGCGCTCCGCGCCGATGCGACGGAGCTCAGTGGCGAGCCACTCTGCGGCGGCACAGCAATCCGGAGCATGCTCAGGGAGGGCAGAGACGCTCGGGATCTTCAAGAACTCTGCGTACTTCGCCATGCGCGAGGTGGCGGTGGCGACGAGATGCGCCTCCTCCGGCCCCTCAAGCCCCTTCCAGGCGAGCGTTGGGGCGTAGGCCATCAGGCTGGCTGCCCCGCCGCTGCGCCCCCAGGGCCTGGCTTTACGACCGGTTCGCTCTTCGGCTCGACGCTCGCGGTTGGAATCGAAACCCCCGCAGCGCGAAGGCGATCAAGGAGGCCCGCATATGCAGCAGGCTTCGCAGGGAGATCGGCGAAGAGCGTCTCGAAGGCCTCGCCCTCAACCGTCTCTTCGGCGATCAGCTTCGCAGCAAGCGCGTCCAAGCGATCGCGATGCTTGGTGAGCACTTCGCGTGCGCGCACGGCGCCACGGTCGATGATCGCGCGAACCTCTTCATCAATCTGCTTTGCGACGGCCTCGGAGTAGTTCTTCTGCTCCGACATCTCGCGGCCCAGGAAGATCATCTCGTCTTGTCGCCCGAGCGTGACGGTGCCCAGCTTCTCGGACATGCCGAAGCGCGTCACCATCTTGCGCGCAAGATCGGTCGCCTTCTCAATGTCGTTCGATGCACCGGTCGTCGTATCACCAAAGACGAGCTGCTCGGCAACGTTGCCACCGAGCATCGCGGCGATCTTGTCTTCAAATTCGCTCTTGCTCTGCAGGTAGCGGTCTTCGGTCGGCAGGTTCATGGTGTAGCCGAGCGCCATGCCGCGGCTGATCACGGTTACCTTGCTGACCGGATCGCACTTCTCAAGGATGCGCCCAACCACCGCGTGACCACCCTCGTGGTAGGCGATGATCTGCTTCTCTGCATCGGTGATGAGGCGACTCTTACGCTGTGGGCCAGCCATCACACGATCAAGCGCTTCGGCAAACTCATCCATGCCGATGGTGCGCTTGCTGCGACGTGCGGCGAGAATCGCGGCTTCATTCATGAGATTAGCCAGATCAGCTCCGGAGAATCCTGCCGAGCGTCGCCCAATCTCTTCAAGGTTCACCGTCTTGTCGAGCGGCTTCCCCTTCACGTGCACCTTCAAGATCGCAACGCGGCCCTTCAGGTCGGGGCGGTCAAGGATCACCTGGCGATCGAAGCGGCCTGGGCGCAGCAGCGCCGGGTCAAGCACGTCGGGGCGGTTGGTGGCCGCGATGATGATCACGTTGGTGCCCGTCTCGAAGCCGTCCATCTCCACGAGGATCTGGTTCAGCGTCTGCTCGCGCTCGTCGTTCGATCCGCCAATCCCAGCACCGCGCTGGCGACCGACGGCATCAATCTCGTCGATGAAAACGATGCACGGCGAGTTGCGCTTCGCCTGATCGAAGAGGTCGCGCACGCGTGAGGCGCCAACGCCAACAAACATTTCAACGAATTCGGAGCCAGAGATGCTGAAGAACGGCACGCCAGCCTCGCCGGCAACGGCACGGGCGAGCAGGGTCTTCCCGGTGCCCGGTGCGCCGATCAGGAGGACTCCTTTTGGAATTTTCGCGCCGAGCGCTTCGAAGCGCTCAGGGAACTTCAGGAACTCAACAACCTCTTCCAGTTCGACCTTGGCCTCCTCGACGCCTGCGACGTCGGCAAAGGTGACGGGGGTCTTGTTGGCAACGAACATCTTCGCCTTGCTCTTACCGAAACTCATCGCCTGGTTGTTCTGCCCTTGCGCGCTGCGCATCATGAAGAGGAAGAGGCCACCGATCAGAAGGACCGGCAGAAGGGCGCTGATCAGTAAGGTAAAGAGCTGGCCGGAGTCGTCGGGCTTCTTGGCGCCGAACGTCACGCTGTCAGGGTTACGGCCACCAGCAACGGCGGCGGCGCGAACATCGTTGTAGACATCGGTCAGCTGGGTAGGGACCTGCACCTGGTAGCTCTCTGGTGGGGTGCCGATCTTGGTGATGGTCAGGATCTGCTCCTGCTGCACAACGGTGGCGACGCTGCCCCCACGGACTTCGGCCAGGAATGCCGAGTAGTCCTTCGTTGCGGCTGGCACAGGGGTGAGGAGGACGCTGCCGAGGAGCACGACGGTGCCCAAAAGCAGGATCAGCATGACTGCACCGTTTCGCAGAGCCTTTGGAATCATTAGGTCCCCTCCGTTCTCCGTCTTCCCTAAAGGTTCATGGTAGCGAGGGCAGGAATCGAACCTGCTACCAAGGGCTTATGAATCCCCTGCTCTACCGGTGAGCTACCTCGCCGTGCCTCTGCATAGGATACCGAACGGCGCCCCCCCACGCACCACGACGCTGGAGCCTGCAAAGGAGGTGATCCGCTAGGCTCCGAGGATGTTGCGAATCCTTATCCTCTGCCACGGCAACATCTGCCGCTCCCCTCTCGCTGAGGTGCTCATTGAGGCGGCGATCAGCGCCGACCCGCTCCTCGCTGGGCGCGTGGTGGTCTCAAGCGGTGGTACCTCCGACGAGCATGCCGGCGAGGGGATGCATGAGAACAGCGCCGCCATCTTGAGCGCACGCGGTCTGCGAACCAGCCATCAGGCGCGCCTCTTTACTCCGGCTCTCGCTGCGACCCTCGATCTGGTGCTCGCCGCCGATCAGGCAAACCTACGAAATGGGCGCAGCATCATCCGCATGGCAGAGAGGCAGTCAGAGATCCGTCTGCTCAGGGACTTTGACCCAACCGCAGTTGGTCGCGATCTCGACGACCCGTGGGGGCACCCGCCAACAGCATACGAACGTACCGCCACAGAGATTACGGCGGCGATCCCAGACCTACTCGCGGAGCTCCGCGACCGGATCTAGCGCTACTTAAACGAGAGGATCGCGTCCACGAGAACACGGTCGAAGGCGTCAGCATCAACGCCAACCGCCACATCCACGTCGGGGGTGCGTCCGCGCTGCTTCAGGCGATCGCCATACCAGTCAGTAATCGTTCGGCCGCGTGCAAGGTCGCCGAGCTCAACGTCAACGGCGGCATGCACCAGCGCCAGCAAGTTCGGCACCGCAAGGTGCGCAACTGCTACGGCATCATGAACGGCCGAGGCTGGCCAGTCGTAACGATCCTTATGGAAGATCGCATAGAAGCGCAGCAGGTCGGCGAAGACCTTTGCCGGCAACGTTCCCGCGGCATCAAGCCGCTTCATCGCCGCTTCGCCGGTAAGGGCGCGGTGCGTTGCGTCGAGGCAGACCATCGTGATCGGGATCCCGGAAGCAAAGACGATCGCTGCGGCGTCAGGATCAACATACGAATTGAACTCCGCCGATGCGGTCACATTCCCCTCGGCGATTGCGCCGCCCATCCAGCAGATGTGGGCGATCTTCGCCTTCAGTTCTGGGTGATCTCGGAGCAGGATCGCAATGTTCGTCAGTGGGCCGAGCGGTACAAGTGTCACCGGCTCGCTCGCCTCACGCAGCAGCGTCGCAATCAGGTCAACTGCACCCGCTGCGTGCTCAATGCCTGTTGGCTCTGGAAGCTCAGCGCCGTCGAGCCCCGAGTCACCGTGCACATACGGCGCAACCCAGAGTGGTCGCACGAGTGGCACAGCGGCACCGGCGGCAACACGCACCTCGTTGGCGCCAAGCAGGGCTAGGGTGCGGCGCAGGTTCTCGTAGGTCTTTGGCAGCGATGCGTTGCCAGCAACAGCGGTGACGCCGAGCACTTTCAGTTCCGGGCGGGCAAAGGCAACGGCGAGCGCCATTGCATCGTCATGGCCAGGATCACAGTCGATGATGATCGGCAGTGGCTTCGCAACGGTGCCGAGTGGTGCGCGGCGTGGCGACGGCGGGAACGGCGTCGAGAGCGGGAGCGGATTCGGCTTCAG
>SHYI01000030.1 GCA_009692905.1 Chloroflexota bacterium | reverse complement strand
ATCTTGTTGCCATACGTTGCCCCGTACAGTCGCTGGGCGTTAGCGGGCACTGGAAAATCAACCGTGTCACGCGGAATGCTGAACATCGTGACGGTTCCATTGACCGGATCAACGCTGGCGACGATCAGGGTGTCGGTGTTGAAGGAGGTGCTCTCCCCACGCTGATCAATGCCGACGAGGAGCACGTTCAGGCGCTCCTTCCCATCCCAGCGTGGTGCAGGGGTCGCGCCAGGCGTCTCGGTGCCAGAAGAGAAGATGCCGCCGACGAGCTCTGATGCCGTCGTGACGTAGCTGCCAAGGATCAGATGCAGCGAGAGCGCGGCAACGAGTGAGAGGGCGAGGCCGGCGAACGAGGTGCCAATTGCGCGAAGTCCACTCTCCCGCTGCACGGCTCCGCGCCACGCGTCAGCGGCTGCGACTCCACGCCAGGCCGCAAGGAGAATGTTGAGGATGCCAGCCGCACTGAGCCCGAAGGGGGTGATGAGGAGGCCGACGAGGCCTGGCAGGCCATCCGCTGCGACGATGCCACCTACCAGTGCCAGGAGGAGGATGGGCGGTGCGAGGAAGAGGAGTGCCGCTCGCCAGCGTCGCTCATAGAGGTGCCCGAACCCTGGGACCACGAGCGAAAAGACAGCCGCCGCGAAGGCTGAGCGTCGTGGAGTCTCAGTCGGTTGGCTCATAACGGGAACCATACCGCCTCGCGGAGAAGGGGGGTGCCCCCCGTTTGCCATGTCGGGGGTGGCGTGGCACGCTCCTCTCAATGTTCAACCCTGTTGATTCGAAGCCTGACCTGATCAGCCTGGAGCACCAGATGCTGGCGCGTTGGCGTGCCGAGGGAACGTTTGAGCGCCTCCGCGCGCAGACGGCCGGCGGTGAGCCTTGGTCCTTCCTCGATGGCCCAATCACCGCGAACAATCCAATGGGCGTTCACCACGCCTGGGGTCGCACCTATAAGGATCTCTTCCAGCGCTTCCGTGCGTCGCTCGGACACGAGCTACGTTGGCAGCAAGGGTTTGACTGCCAAGGCCTCTGGGTCGAAGTAAACGTTGAGAAAGAGCTCGGGCTCACCTCCAAGCGACAGATCGAGGAGCGCGGCCTGGCTGAATTCATTCAACTCTGCAAGCAGCGTGTGCTCACCTACGCCGCGCGACAGACCGAGCAGTCGATTCGGCTCGGCATGTGGATGGATTGGAACGACCCAGCGGATCTGCTGCGCCTGCGCGACGCACTCAGCGACGCACCAGATCGTGAGATGGCAATCGCTGGCGTCGCTGGAGCGGTGCGCGGAACGCCAGAGGGGCTCATCGGACAACTCGGCTCGCCCGAGATTGGCGGCTCGTACTTCACCTTCTCGGATGAGAACAACGACCTGATCTGGAGCTTCCTCGCCGAATGCAATCGCCGCGGCTGGCTCTACAAGGGGAGTGACAGCATGCCGTGGTGCACACGTTGCGGCACTGGCATCAGCCAGCACGAGATGACGGAGGGGTACGCCGATCGCGATGACCCATCCGCCTACTTCGGCTTCCCACTCGTCGATCGCCCTGGCGAAGAGCTCCTCGCCTGGACAACAACGCCGTGGACCATTCCGGCCAACGTCGCTGCTGCGGTGAGCCCAACCCTCTCGTATGAGCTGGTGGAGTTTGACGGGCGCAAGATGTGGATCGGCGCAACGCGTCGCGTCGCCGCACTCGGCGGTGGTGCACCTCGCGCGAAGGTACTTGACACCAAGCAGGGGAGCGAGCTGGTGGGGTGGCGCTACCGCGCCACGTTTGATGCCGCACCAGCCGTAGCCGCAGCACTCGGCGCCGACGGTGCCGCACATCGCGTCATCTCGTGGAGCGATGTTGGCGCAGAGGAGGGGACGAGCATCGTGCACATTGCCCCTGCCTGCGGTAGCGAGGACCACGCGCTTTGCATCACCGAAGGACTGCCGATGATTGCGCCAATTGACGAGAGCGGTACCTACCTAGAGGGCTTCAACGAGCTCAGCGGCAAGGACTGGCTCGTTGTTGCTGATCTGATCTTTGTTGCGTTGGAGCAGAGTGGGAGCCTCTTGCGCCGAGAGAACATCACGCACCGGTATCCGCACTGCTGGCGCTGCGCAACGCCACTCGCCTTCCGACTCGTCGATGAGTGGTTTATCAGCATGGGCGCCACCTATGAGAAGCCACGCGAGCAGCTAAGCGCTGCAGAGAAGGCGGGGAGCCTGCGCTATCAGATCATGGATGTGGTCGACAACATCTCGTGGCTCCCATCGTTTGGCCACGATCGCGAGCTTGATTGGCTTCGAAACATGAGCGACTGGATGATTTCAAAGAAGCGCTATTGGGGACTTGCGCTGCCAATCTACGAATGTGAAGGGTGCGGTGCCGTAGAGGTGCTCGGGTCGCGCGCAGAGCTTGAGGGGCGCGCGGTGGCAGGGCTGGACGCCCTGGAGGGGCATAGTCCCCATCGGCCATACATTGATGAGGTTCGCATCGCCTGTGCGAAGTGCGGCGGCGAGGTTCAGCGCGTCCCCGACGTTGGGAATCCGTGGCTCGACGCGGGCATCGTCTCGCTCTCTACGATGCGCTATCGCAGCGATCCCGAGTACTGGAAGCGCTGGTTCCCCGCGGACCTGATTACCGAGAGCTTCCCAGGCCAGTTCCGCAACTGGTTCTACTCGTTGCTCGCCATGTCGACGGTCATGGTCGGGAGCGAGCCAACGAAGACCGTCTTCGGCTACGGACTTGTCTTTGCGGAAGATGGTCGCCAGATGCACAAGAGCTGGGGGAACTCCATTGAATTTGATGAGGCGGCCGATCGCATGGGCGCCGACGTGATGCGCTGGCTCTTCGCCGGCTCACGCCCCGAGGAGAACGTGCACTTCGGCTGGAACGGCGCGGATGAGGCCCGCCGCAAGCTCCTCGTGCTCTGGAACGTCTACGCCTTCCACATCGGCTACGCGAACAGCGCTGGCTGGCGCCCTGGCGGCGCGGCGAGCCCAATAGCCGAGAGGGGCGCCATGGATCGCTGGATCCTGAGCCGCACCGCCGACCTCGTCTCGACCGTGGAGGTGGCACTCCGGGAGTACGACGCCCAGGCGGCCGTCGCACGTCTTGAAGCGGCGATCGATGAGATCTCCACCTGGTACCTCCGTCGCTCTCGCGACCGCTTCGACCTCTCCACCGCTGAGGCGGATCGAAACGATGCCTTCGCCACGCTTCATGAGGCGCTGCTGACGCTGTTGCAGGCGGCATCGTCGATTGCTCCGATGCTCACCGACGCCATCTACACCAACCTTGTGGCCGACGGCGCGACCAGCAGCATTCATCTCCAGCCGTGGCCGAAGGCCCTCGTGCAGGGCTGGCGTGACCAGGCCCTTGAAGATTCAATGAGCCGGGTGATTCGTGCCGCCGAGCTGGGGCGCTCCGTGCGCAGCGCCGCCGCCATCCGCACACGTCAACCGCTCGCACTGGCGCGCGTCGTCTTTGGCGGCGAAACCCCACACGCCGAACTACTCGAGATCCTTGCGGACGAACTGAACGTCAAGCGAGTTGAGTCGGTCACCGATGCCTCCGGCCTCTTTGAGCGCAAGGTCAAGGTACTGCTGCCGAAGGTTGGGAAGCGACTCGGCGGCAAGCTGCAGGCGGTACTCGCCGCAGCGCGCTCTGGTGATGTGGAGTTCCTCGCAGGCGGCGCCGTACGTATTGTGGGCCTCGAATTTGCGCCAGATGAGATTGAGATCCAGGCGATCCCACGTGAGGGCGGCTTCGTTGCTGAAGGGGGCGGTCTGGTTGTTGAGCTTGAGACGGCCCTGACACCAGAACTTGTTGCCGAGGGTGATGTCCGTGAACTTTCCCGCGCGGTGCAGGACTTGCGCAAACGTGCCGGACTCAAGATTGGCGATCCGATCAGCCTCTATCTCCCCGAATCGGCGCGGTCGCTTGCCCCATACACAGAGCAGCTCACGCAGAGTGTTGGTGCGCGCTCGATTGAGTTTGGGGCCACCGCCGGTGACGTTGCGGATCAGATTGAGCTCTCCTTCGGTGACACCGCCTTCTCGTTCCGCCGGTCTGCAGGATGAGGCGGGCCACACTCGCACTCATTGCGCTCGCACTCATCGCAGCGGATCGAGCATCAAAGATGCTGGTGGATGGCATGGATCTTGCGGTCCCACATCAGCTGATCGGTTCGCTCCTGCAGATCATCCGCGGTGAGAATAGCGGCGGCCTCTTCGGCATCGTGCAGGGGAGTGCTCCGCTCCTTGCCGCTCTCAGCATCGGGGTCATCGTTGCCTTGGTGATCTACCACGAGCGTGAGCGACTCCCTCGGGTTACCCCTCTGACGGTTGGGGTCGGGCTGCTCATTGGTGGCGCGATTGGCAACCTGATTGACCGCTTGGCATTTGGCTATGTGCTTGATTTCATTGATGTCGGCGTGGGAACCCTGCGATTCTGGACTTTCAACATCGCCGATGCAGGGATCAGCTTCGGCATCGTGATCTTGCTCGTGGATACCTTGTGGCGTTCCCGTAGTACGGTTCGCAGATGAGTGAGGCGCGTGAACTAGATCTGCCGATCCCGCCAGAGGCGGCCCGGCAGCGTGCTGACCGGTTTGTCGCAGATAGGAGTGGGCTCTCTCGCTCGTTTGTGCAGCGACTTATCTCTGAGGGCCATCTGACCATGGGGGGCCTCATCGTGCGTGCCAGCTCCACGCTCGTTGCAGGGCAGACGCTCCACCTCGTGATTCCGCCGGTGAGTGAGACAACGCTCCTCGCCGAAGATATTCCGCTCACCGTGGTCTACGAAGACGAGGACATCGTGGTGGTAAATAAGCCTGCCGGTCTCGTGGTACATCCCGCGCCAGGCCACGCAACGGGCACTCTCGTCAATGCGCTGCTGCACCATGTGGCAGAGCTGCCCGGGATTGCCGGCGTCGCGCGTCCTGGACTCGTGCATCGGCTCGACAAAGACACCAGTGGACTCTTGATCGTTGCGAAGGGTGACGTGGCGCAGCTGAGCCTGATGGCACAGCTCAAGGCGCGGCGCATCAAGAAGACCTACCTCGCCCTTGTGCAAGGTTCGGTAGCCGCCGAGCTGGGGCGCATCGAGGCACCGATCGGCCGAGACCCGAATGAGCGCAAGCGTATGGCGGTGGTCGCAGGTGGTCGCGACGCGACGACGGGGTACCGAGTGCGCGAGCGATTCCCGGGCTGGACACTGCTTGAGGTTGACCTGATCACCGGCCGCACCCATCAGATTCGTGTGCACCTGACGGAGATTGGGCACCCGATCGCCGGAGACCCAACCTATGGGAACGGCACCAGCCGACGCGGTCCAGATGCAACAACGCGCCTCTTCCTTCACGCCTGGAAGATCGTCTTTGCTCACCCGCGGGATGGACGCTTGATGCGCCTCGAGGCCGAGCTCCCCGCCGACCTGCAGGCGCCCCTTGATGCGCTACGGTTGCACTCCAGCAGAGGGGAGGGGTGATGGAGCCACAGCGACGAGCCGGGGCACCAGGCGCCCAGGTGATCGTGATCTCCGGGCCGAGCGGCGTGGGCAAAGACACCATCATCAACGAGCTGCGCCGCCGCCCAGTGGGCCAAACCTTCCACTACGTCGTCACCTGCACGACCCGACCACCCCGCACCGGCGAGATGAACGGTGTCCACTACCACTTCCAGAGCCGCGAATCGTTTGATGCCCTGAACGCCGCAGGCGAACTCCTTGAGGCGGCCACCGTACACGATCGCTCGTACGGAACGCCACGTGACGAGGTGCGCGGCGCCCTAGCGCGCGGGCAAGATGCGCTCTGCAAGATCGATGTGCAGGGTGCGCGGAGCCTGCGCAAGGTGATCCCTGAAGCGCTCCTCATCTTTGTCGCACCCCCATCCCCAGAGGCGCTCGCCGAGCGTCTCGCCGGTCGTGGCACAGAGACGGCCGATGAGCTGGTGACGCGCGCGCGGAACGCGATTACGGAGATGGAACGCGCGCAGGAGTATGACTATCTGGTGTTGAACGAGACTGGTTATCCCGAGGAGGCCGCGGCTCAGGTCGAGAAGATTGTCCTCGCCGAGCGTGCGAAGCACCCGGAGCGTCGGATTTCGGTGTGACCGGGGGCGCCGAGCCTCACGTGGCCCCTCCGATGACGGTCGTTCGCGTCGCCGTCGATGTGCCAGGAGCTCCTGGCGAGCGACTCTACGACTACCTTGCCAGCGACGTGACCCACGCCACCGTTGGCGATGGCGTGATCGTGCCGTTTGGCGGACGGCGGGCAATTGGCATTGTGGTGGCACTCGATCCAACAGATCTGCCACCAGCAGGAATCACCCTCAAACCGATTGAGGGCCGACTCGGCAGTGTGCCGCTCGTTACCCCTCTGCTCATGTCGCTTGCGGAAACTATTGCAACGCGTTGGGCCGCTCCGATCGCCACCACCGTGCGTTCGCTCCTACCAGCTGGGATGCTCGATGCTGTCGTGCTGGAGTCGCGCAGGGTAGGAGAGGCGAGCGAAACCTCTGCGCGCATCGGACTTGGCGAGGAGTGGGTGGCTGTGGAGCGTCTCACGGGAGCGCGCGGTAAAACGCGCGCAGCAACACTGAAGAGCCTGCGCCAACTCGAGCTACTTGGCGAGGCGGAGCGTCGCTGGTCACTGGTACGTCGCGGTGCGCAGAGCCTCGACACGACCTTCGCCTCGTTGATCACGGATGTTGCCCCTGCGATCCTAGAGGCGATGCGACTCGGTAGCCGACAGGTTGCCGCAGTGGAGCAGCTCACCGCAGCGGCGCACAGTGATGATCCTTGGATCGCCGCGAGTGCACTCCCCGGGGGCCTCCCAACGGCGCGACGACTCGCCGATGCTGGCGCTGTGCAACTTGAGGTTCGGCGCATCCAGCGACGGCATGCCGATCGGCGGAGCGCGCCAGTTGATGGTGCGGGGTCCGAAATCACCCTGACTAGTGTGCAGCGCGAGATTGCCAATGCCGTCTGTGCGCGCAGTGCGGCAGGGGAGACGCTGCTCGTCGATGGCCCACCTGGCTCTGGCAAGAGTCGCGCGGCCGCCGATGCTGCGGTGCGGATGATCGCCGCTGGTCGATCGGTGCTCTGGCTGGTGCCAGAGGCGGCGCAGGTGGCGATCGCTGCGGACATGCTCGCCGCTGCTGGTGGCGTGCCCGAGCCGATCCACTCAGGCCTCAGTGCTGGTGAGCGCCTCGATGCACACGACCGACTCCTTGAGCCGGGACCGCATCTCGTCGTCGGCACGCGCGTCGCCCTCGGTGCCTTGCGTGACGAGGTTGGTCTTGTTGTTGTGGACGAAGAGCATGAGAGTGCCTATAAATCTGATCGCACACCGCGACTGCATGCGCGTGAAGCGGCGCGTGAGCTGGCACGCCTTGCTGGCGCCGCGACCCTTCTTCTGAGCGCTACCCCTGCAGTTGAGTCGCTGGCGCGCGCCGAGATCGAGGGCTGGCGCCGCTTCACGTTGACGCGACGTACTCCAGCTCCTCTCGTTGAGGTGATCGATCTGCGGCAAGAGCTCGCCGACGGGTGGCGCGGCATGATGAGCCGCTCGCTGCTCGAACGCCTCACTGCGCTGGATTGGAGTGGGGGATCACAGGCGCTCCTGATCATTAACCGCCGCGGCTTAGCCTCGGCGCTCCTCTGCCGCGACTGTGGTGCCGCGCAATCGTGCCCCTCATGCGAGCGGCCACTGGTGCTCCATAGCGCCGGATCGCTGCTGCGCTGCCACGGCTGCGGCATTGCAGCGGAGCCACTCACTCGCTGCCCTTCGTGTAGTGGGGCACGTATTCGCGCGTTGGGTGGTGGCACCGAACGCCTCGAGGCCGAGGTGCGTGCGGCGCTCCCCGACGTGGTTGTTGATCGCCTCGATGCAGACGCGGCATCGGCGATCGGCTCTGGCGACCGCATTCTTGATGCGTTCCGTAGTGGCCGAACGCAGATCCTCGTCGGCACCGCGCTCGCCGCCAAGGCGCTCGACCTGCCGGCGCTGGCGCTGGTCGGCATCGTCTCGGCTGACACGGGCCTCCTCCTCCCCGACGAGCGAGCGGCGGAGCGCGCAGTGGCGCTGGTCGTTCAAGCGGTAGGGCGACTCGGACGCGGCACAGAGGCCGGCGTGGCGGTCATTCAAAGCTATCGCCCCGAAGACCCCGCGATCACGGCGGCCGTGGAGATCGCCCGCGGGGGGAGTGTCGAGGCCTGGCGTGCCCGCGAGATCGGTTTGCGGAAGGCGGCCGGCGGCGCGCCATTCTTGCGCACGATCAAGGTCAGTGCAGCGGCGGCAACTGCGGCCGCGGCACGCCGCAGCATCGAGGGGTTGGCAGCCAACCTCCGCACCGCTGCGGCAGCGGGAGGCGACGATCAGGCGCGCATTCTCGGGCCGATCCCCGCATGGGTACCGCGGCGGGCCGGGCGCTGGCGGGAGAACTTGATCCTTCGCGCCGCAAGCATTGAGCCGTATCTACCGCTGATTCGTGGACGCGACCTCACGGTGGATGTGGACCCAGAGACGCTCCTGTAGCGCTTGCTAGAATCTCGCCATGAGTGTTCGTCCGATCCTACTCCTCGGTGACCCGCGGCTCCGCCTCCCTGGCGCGCCCGTGGAGAGTTTCGGCAAGCTGCTGCACTCCCTTCTTGATGATCTCGCCCACACGATGCGCGCCGCGCCAGGGGTCGGACTCGCCGCTCCACAACTGGGTGAGCCGATGAACGTCGCCGTTGTGGAGGCGAAGGGAAAGACCTACGAGCTGGTAAACCCACGCATCGTGCGCGACACCGGCGACCAGACCGACCTTGAGGGCTGCCTCTCGATTCCTGGATACGTCGCTGAGATCACGCGAAGAGAGCGCGTCTGGGTTGAGGCGCAGGATCGCAACGGTCGCCCGTACAAGTTCAGTGAGCAGGGGTTCTTGTCGCGCGCAGTGCAGCATGAACTTGATCACCTCGCCGGCACCCTCTACATCGATTACCTCGACTCCATGGATCAGCTCATCGCCGTCGATGAGGACGACGACGAGGAACCAGGCGATTCACCTGAGGCCGCCGTGGTTGCACGGCGCCGTAAGGCGCTGCGAGGGCATAGTCACAAGTAATCGTCTGATCCTATTTGGCAGTGGCGGATTCGCCGTCCCGTCGTTCCGCGCCGTTGCATCGGACCCCCGTTTTGAAATCGCCGCTGTGGTGACGGCGCCGCCACGCGCCGCCGGCCGAAGCGGTGCACTCTTGCCGACCCCTGTCGATACCTGGGCGAGCGGTGCCGGACTACGGGTTGAACACGTCGCCAAGGTTCGTGACGCAGCAGCAATTGAACGAATCCAATCAATCGGTGCAGAGGCGGCGCTGCTTGCGGATTTCGGTCAGATCATTCCTGCGGCGCTCCTGGATCACTACCCGCGCGGCATCGTCAACCTGCATCCGTCACTTCTGCCGCGACATCGAGGCGCGAGCCCGATTCCCGCAACGATCCTCGCTGGCGATCGCGAGACGGGGGTCTCCACCATTGTCATGGATCAAGGGGTCGACACAGGGCCAATCATTGCGGTGCAACATCTGCGAACGCGTCCAGCTGTCACCGCCGCAGAGCTTGAGGTAGAGCTTGCCGAACTCGCCGCCGTGGGCGTCGCCGACACCCTTGCAACATGGCTGCAGGGGAGTGAGGCGGCACGCCCCCAGGACGTCGATGGTGCGACACAGAC
>SHYI01000029.1 GCA_009692905.1 Chloroflexota bacterium | reverse complement strand
ACCAGCGGCGGTGATCGTCATGCCGCCCGCCTCGGTGAGTCCGACCGCGGCGTCAAGCCAGTGCTTGCGGTCTTGGAGGACGAGGGCGATCCCCTCAAGGCCACCCGTCTCTTCGTCGGCGGTGGCGGTGAGGATGATGTCGCGACGCAACCCAGGGATCACATCCTTCGCTGGGTTGAGACCGGCGGCGCGGGCGCGCGCGCAGAGGAGTCGAATCACGCCGACCTGCACCGCTAGGGCGCCCTTCATGTCGACAGCACCACGACCCCAGATGTAGCCCTCTTTGACGACGCCCTCAAACGGATCAACCGTCCAGCCGTCTTGATTTGCGGGAACAACGTCGAGGTGGGCGAAGAGGAGGAGTGCGCCGTCTTTTGGATCGCGTGGGTTGAGCTTTGGATTTGCAGCGGAGGCGCTGCCGCGCAGTCGCACGCTGACATTGCCGCGGTCGGGGATCGGCTCAAAGAACTCCGGCTCCAAGCCTTCGCGGCGGAGCAGTTCAATCAGCACCTTGGCCGCGCGCGTCTCGTTCCCTGGGGGGTTCACGCTCTCGGCGCGAATGAGCTGCACCAGATCGTCGCCCGCCTCGGCGCCGATGCGCTTCATCAGCGCGGCGTCAACGGAGGCGGAGGGGAGACCCTTCGGAAAGTGATCCGCAGCCGTTGCGTTGAAGCGCGATGCGCCGCTCACTTGCCAACTCCAGCGATAGTGAGGATCAGTTGCACGATCAGTGCGCCGATGGTGAGGCCAACGAGTCCGCCCACGATGACCTTCACGCCGCGCATACCGCTGCGCTCGTCGGCATCGGCCTTTGCCTGCTGCGCTTTGGTGAGTCGGTCACCACCTGGAACCAGGGGAGCATCAAGGCCGCGGAGGCCACCACGTGGGTCTTTCGGATCAATCGCCTTCACTGCGCTCATCGGTCGGTTGATCCTTTCAGCGCCTTGGCGAGGCGCACCCCAGTGGTGATGGCGCCATCTGACGCGCTGCTCACGAGGGCAGCGTACTTCGCCCAGACGCCGCCGGCGTAGCGTGGTGCGGGGGCGCGCCAGGCGGCGCGACGGGTGGCGAGCTCACTCTCGGCAACCTCAATGCGCAGCTCATGTGAGTCAACATCAATGGTGACGGTGTCGCCCTCATGTACGAGCGCGATCGGCCCGCCGAGTGCCGCCTCAGGTGAGATGTGCGCGACCATGAAGCCGTGTGTGGCGCCAGAGAAGCGGCCGTCGGTGATCAGCGCCACCTCGTCGCCGAGCCCCTGGCCCACGAGTGCAGCGGTAACGGCAAGCATCTCGCGCATCCCTGGCCCGCCGACTGGCCCTTCGTAGCGAATGACGACGACGTCGCCGGCAACGATGGCGTTAGCGCGAATGGCGGCGAAGGCCGCCTCCTCGGAATCGAAGATGCGCGCCGGTCCGCTGTGGTGTCGTCGTTCGTGACCGGCGAGCTTCACGATCGCACCCTCTGGTGCGAGGCTGCCGCGCAGCACGGTGAGGCCACCCGTCTTCTTGATCGGGTTGTTGATCGGGCGAATCACATCCTGCCCGGCGCGTTCATTCGCCTGCGAGGCGATCTCGCCCATCGTTCGTCCATCAACGCCCTGTTCGTTGAGGTGCAGCAGGCCGCCAGCGGCAAGTTCGCGCAGCACGAGGGCGATACCACCCGCCTTGTACAAATCGAGTGCGGCGTACGAGCCGCCAGGGATTAGGTTGCCGATGACGGGCGTTGATTCGCCGAGTCGCTCAAACGCTTCGATCTCGAGGGGAAGGTCGAACTCGCGGGCGATGGCGAGCAGGTGGAGCACCGCGTTTGTTGAGCCGGCGGTTGCGCCGACCGCACGAATCGCATTTTCGAGGGCCTTGCCGGTGACGATGTCGCGCGGCTTCAGGTTCTTGCGCACCAGCTCCACGGCGATTTCGCCCGAGCGCTCGGCGGCGGCGATCTTGTCGGGGTCGGTGGCGGGGATGCCGTTGAGGCCGGCGGGGGAGAGGCCGATCACCTCGAGCGCCATGCTCATCGTGTTCGCGGTGAACTGGCCACCGCAAGCGCCCGCACCTGGGCAGGCGGCGTTTTCAAGGTCCCAGAGCTCCTGGGCGGTGATCTTCCCAGCGTTGTACGAGCCGACCGCCTCGAAGACGCTCTGCACGGTCACATCCTTCCCCTTATAGGTCCCGGGGAGGATCGTGCCGTTATAGAGGACGAGCCCAGGAATGTTCAGGCGGCCGAGCGCCATCGCGGCGCCGGGGCTGGTCTTGTCGCAGCCGGTGAGGCAGACGATGCCGTCGAAGCTGTGCCCTGCGGAGACGAGCTCAATGGAGTCGGCGATGATTTCGCGCGAGATGAGCGATGCCTTCATCCCTTCGGTGCCCATCGCCACGCCGTCGGAGACGGAGATGGTGCCGAACTCCATCGGCGTGCCACCCGCGCGTCGAATCCCGCGCTTCACCGCTTCGGCTAACTCGCGCTGATTTAGGTTGCACGGCATCGTCTCGATCCAGGTGGTGGCAACGCCAATGATCGGCTTGGCGAGATCCTCATCGGTGAATCCGACCGCCTTTAACATCGCGCGTGCTGGCGCGCGGTCCGGGCCGTCGGTCATGGCGGCGGAGTGTCGCTTCGCTGGGTCGCTCGCGCGGTCGTACGGGTTCTTGCTCATCGCGGTGCGTTTGGCTGCAGTGTGTTGATGGTTCCTGGGTGCGATGTCTCGTGCGCCAGAATCTTTTCGCCCTGCGTGCGGATGTAGTCGAGCTCATCAAGTCCGTCGAGCAGCATCTTCTGGCTGAAGGCGTCAATTGGGAACTGATGTGCAGTGCCATCAGGGGTTGTCAACGTCGCGGTTGCAAGTTCGATGGTGACTGTTGCGGCAAGGTCGTCTTTAGCGATCTGCATCAGCGTGCCGTGCAGCTCGGCGGGCAAGATGATCGGCAGAATCCCGTTCTTCAGTGCATTCGACTTAAAGATGTCGGCGAAGCTCGTGGCGAGGATCGCCTTGATGCCGAAGGCGCCGAGGGCCCACGGCGCATGCTCACGGCTGGAGCCGCCGCCGAAGTTGTCGCCCGCAACCAAGATGCCGTGGCCGGCGTAGCGCGGCTCATCAATCACAAAGGGTGGGCTCTTCTTGCTGCCGTCTGCCTCAAAGCGCCAGTCGTGGAAGAGGGCATCGGCGAGACCCGCCTTGTCAATGACCTTCAGGTAGCGGGCGGGCACGATCTGGTCGGTGTCGACGTTCTCGGCGGGGAGCGGCACCAGCCCCGTGGTGAAGGTGCCGACCCTTGGGGCGGCCATCAGCGGCTCATCCCTGGAAGCGTGCGTGGATCGGCGATCACGCCGGTGAGCGCGGTGGCGGCGGCGGTGAGCGGCGAGGCCAAGAAGGTGCGACCCCCCTTCCCCTGGCGCCCCTCAAAGTTGCGGTTCGAGGTGCTGATCGCGTATTCGCCTGGGGCGAGCTGGTCGCCATTCATGGCGATGCACATCGAGCAGCCCGCCTCGCGCCAATCGGCGCCCGCGTCGCGGAAGATCTTGTCGAGCCCTTCGCGCTCCGCCTGACGCTTCACGTCGGCGGATCCAGGAACCACCATCACGCGCACCCCCTTCGCAATGGTCTGACCTTTCAGCACATTGGCGGCGAGGCGCAGGTCGCTAATGCGACCGTTGGTGCAGCTGCCAATAAAGACGGTGTTCACCGGTCGACCGATGATGCTGTCGCCCGCGCGCAGATCCATGTATTCGAGTGCGCGGGTGAGCGCGCGCGCCGCGGCGGGGTCGGACTCGTCTGCTGGATTCGGAATGGTGCCGCTGATCGGCAGGCCCATCCCTGGGTTCGTGCCGTAGGTCACCATCGGCTCAAGGGTGTCAGCGTCGATGACGATCTCCTTGTCGTACGTTGCGCCATCGTCGCTTGTCAGCGTGCGCCAGCGCGCGACAGCGGCATCCCAATCGGCGCCCTGTGGCGCGTGAGGTCGACCCTTTAAGTAGGCGAAGGTCGTTTCGTCAGGAGCAACGAGACCGGCGCGAGCACCACCCTCAATGCTCATGTTGCAGATCGTCATGCGCTCCTCCATCGAGAGGTCGCGAATCGCCGAGCCCGCATATTCAAAGACGTGACCGGTGCCACCGCCGACACCGATGCGCGCGATCAGCGCCAAGATGATGTCCTTTGCGGAGACGCCTGGTCGTAGTGTTCCGTCAACGCGCACGAGATAGGTCTTCGGCTTGCGCTGTAAGAGGCACTGGGTGGCGAGGACCATCTCCACTTCGCTGGTGCCGATGCCGAACGCCAGCGCGCCGAACGCACCGTGAGTTGCCGTGTGTGAGTCGCCGCAGACAATGGTCGCGCCAGGCTGCGTCAGGCCGAGCTCTGGCCCAATGACGTGCACGATCCCCTGATTCGGCGACTCCCAGCCGTGGAGTGGGACGCCGAACTCGGCGCAGTTGGCCTCGAGCTGCTTCACCTGGGCGGCGGCCATCTCGTCGGCGATAGGCAGGTTGCGTGGGGTGGTCGGAATGGAGTGGTCGGCGGTGGCCACCGTGCGGTCAGGGCGGCGAACCTTCAGCCCGCGGGCGCGAAGGCCGGTGAACGCCTGGGGGCTGGTGACCTCGTGCACGAGGTGCAGGTCAATCGCGAGGATGGCGGGCGCCCCCTCCTGCTGATCGACAACGTGCTCGTTCCAGATCTTCTCAATGATGGTCTTCGGCATAGAGCGAGCCTACCAGAGGGCGAAACTCACCCTAGCCCCGCGAGCCACCACTGTAGAAGAGGGTGAATGCGTGCCGACCAGGCGCGGGCAGCGTGGGATACTGCCGCCATGGAAGCGAAGGTATTTGGCCCACTCTTCTCGCGCGTCGGAATCCTTCCGGCGGTCGCTGCGCAGGATGCCGCGGTCTTGTCGGCATGGGCTGACGCTGCGCTCGATGCCGGTGTGCCAGCGCTCGAACTCTTCTTGCGCGGCGAGGGGGCCGAGGCTGCGGTGACCGCCGCGATCGCCTCCCTACGCTCCAGTCACCCAACCCTCGCAGTTGGCGCGGGTAGCGTGTACGACGCTGCGACGGCGCAGCGCATGATCGATGCCGGCGCACGATTCCTCGTCTCGCCAATCACCGACCCCGCGACTGGCGCCGCCGCCACCGCCGCCGGAGTCGATTGGCTCCCCGGTGCCTTCACGCCAACCGAGATCAGCCTCGCCGAACGATCTGGCGCAACCTACGTGAAGCTCTTCCCCGCGGCGGCGATCAACGCGCCAGCATTTATTCGCGCAACGTTGGCACCGAGCCCAACGAGCAAGATCGTGCCAACGAACGTAGGGCTCGACGAGATCGCCGCACTGGTGGCCGCTGGTGCCGCTGGGTTCGGCGTTGGGCCGCGGCTCCTCGATGGCGCGGACCCGCGCAGCGCAGCGGCGATCGCCGCCCGGTTGCGCGCAGCTCGCGAGGCCGCCGGACACCCCGCGTGATCGTCGACAACAGCGCTCTCTCAACCTACGACCGTAGCGACGGAGAGCTTCCCGCAAGTGTTGACCTCGTCGTTATTGGCGCAGGCGTTGCAGGCGCGGCGACGGCGTACTTTGCGGCGCGCGCCGGACTCCAAGTTCTCGTCATTGAGCGCCGCAGCAGCATCGCATCGCTCACGACCGCCGCATCAACGGGTGCGTTTCGCTTGCAGCACGACAACGCCGATGAGCTTGCGCTCGTACAAGAGGGCTTGGACCTCTATCTGAACTTTGCCGAAGAGTCGGGGCTCACGGGATGGAACCTCGACATTCGTCAGCAGGGGTATCTCTTCTGCAGCCGCACCGAGGCGAGTGCTGCGAAGGGGCGAGAACTCGTTGCTCTGCAACGAACGTTCGGCCTCACCGATGTGGAGCTGTTGAGTGGTGACGAGGCGCGTGCTCGCTGGTCGTACCTCTCTCCAGAGATTCGACAGGTGCGCTTCCGCGCTGGCGACGGCTTCATTGATCAGGTGGCACTCACTCACGGATATGCGGCGGCGTCGTCACACGCGGCGCACATTAGTGGCGCCAGTGGTTCTGGCCATGCAACCTATGCACTGGAGACAACGGTCACCGGATTTGTGCGGGATGCGAGCGGCGGCGTTACGGGGGTAACGACAAACCGTGGGGTAGTGCATGCGCCGCACACGGTGATCGCCGCCGGGCCGTGGAGTGGCGTCATCGCCAAGCTCGCCGCTCTCGATCTGCCGATCGCGCCCACGATTCGCCAGAAGCTGGTCATGCCAAACCTGCCGGTGATTGATCAGTCAGGGCCGATGACGATCGATGATGAGACGGGATCGCACTGGCGACCGGCCCTCGCTGGGGCATTCGCGCTGCGCACCGACCCGACGACGCCTGTGGGTGAGCCGCTCCTCGAGGTGCCGACCGACGAGGCGATGGCCCACGCGCTGCTCGATCCAGCATCACCAACATCGCTCGCCCTACTGGCGCCCTTCTGGCGCGATGTCTGGCGCGACGGTCCGCCGGCGTGGCGCCTCCAGGCGGGACAATATGAATACACCCCAGATCATCGACCCTTCCTTGGGCCAACCGATCAGGCGGGGCTCTTCGTGAACACGGGCTACTCGGGTCACGGGGTCATGTGTAGCGCCGGCGGGGCCCGCCGTACCGTCGACCTGCTGTTGGGGCGCGCCGCAGCAGCCGAAGAGCCGCTCCGTGTGGGCCGACCGATGGCCTCGCGATCACGCGACGTTCTTTGATCGCCTACACAGGCTCTGGTAGGCTGCCCACATGACAGATAGCGCAACGCTCTTGACCCCGGTTCTCGGTGGTCTTCTTGTGCTCTTTGCCGCCCTCATTGGGGGCATTAGCAACCTACTCGGGTTGCTTATTCAGCCCCGGCGGGGCTGAGGAGACCAGAGGCGCGGAGATACCGCCCGAAGGAAACTTCAGAGCCCCGCCGAAGAGGCGGGGTTTTTTATTAACGAAGTGAAGGGGGATCGATGACACAGGCAGGTCACGTACCAGGCGCAGGAACTCCGGCCGCGAGTGCTGCAGAGCGCGCGCGACGTGACATGTTGCGCGATGCCCGCATCACCGCTCGTGACGGCGTACGCCCACGCATCGGCGCCGACGCACTCTGCGAGGCGATCCTGCTGCAGGGGAGCGACACCATCTGGGGCTATCCAGGTGGCGTGATCCTTCCACTCTATGACGTGCTCGTTGATCACCCCGAGCTCCGCCACATCTTGGTCCGTCACGAGCAGGCTGCCTCGCACGCGGCTGATGGCTACGCACGCGCCTCTGGCAACGTTGGAGTGTGCTTGGGCACCTCTGGCCCTGGTGCCACCAACCTCGTCACCGGCATCGGCACCGCAATGCTCGACTCCGTGCCGCTTGTGGTGATCACGGGGAACGTTCCAAATGCCCTCATCGGCAAGGACGCCTTCCAAGAGATCGACATCACCGGCATTACGCTGCCAATGACGAAGCACAACTATCTGGTGCGCAGCGCCGATGAGATTCCGCACGTGATTGCTGAGGCATTCCACCTTGCGCGCAGCGGACGACCTGGACCGGTGCACGTTGACATCACCAAAGATGCGCTGATGGGCCAGACCACGGCGACGCATCCTTCGGCCGCAGAGGTTGAGGCGGGGCTCCCTGGCTATAAGCCGAAGCTCGATGGCCATCCACGTCAGATCAAGCTGCTCGCCGAGGCGATCGCTGGTGCAAAGCGTCCGGTCATCCTTGCGGGGCACGGTGTGCTGATCGCTCGTGCAGAGCGCGAGCTGCTCGAGCTGGCGCGCGCGGCGCAGATTCCGATCACCTGGACACTGCTCGGTATCGGCGTGATCGATGAGACTGATCCACTCGCCTACGGCTACATGGGAATGCACGGCTGGAAGCATGTGAACCGTGCGATTCAGTCGGCTGATCTTCTGATTGGTATCGGCATGCGCTTCGACGACCGCGTGACGGGGAACGTGCGCACCTATGCGCCGAAGGCGAAGATCGTGCACATCGATATTGACCCAGCAGAGATCGGCAAGAACGTCGTCGCCGATCTGCCAATCGTGGGCGATGCGAAGCACGTGCTTGATGCGCTGCTTCCGCTCGTCACCAAGGTGGATCCAACCACTCGAGTCGACTACTTTGCCGAACTTGCAACGTGGCGCACCGAGAGCGAAGCCTCGTCGTGGCACGGCTCCGGCGGCTTCCGTGACGGGGTGCTCTCAGCCGACTTCGTTGTTGAGCGCGTTGCAGCAGGCTCAAACTTCGATGCCAACCTCACCGCCGACGTTGGCCAGAACCAGATGTGGGTCGCTCGCTACGGCGGGTTCCGCCGTGCCAACTCGCACCTCTCGTCGGGCGGACTCGGCACCATGGGCTTCGCCCTCCCCGCGGCAATGGGTGCGGCCGTTGCGGTACCAGGCAAGGTCTCGTGGGCAATCGCTGGCGATGGCGGGTTCCAGATGACCCTGCAGGAGTTGGCAACCATCGTGCAAGAGCGCATCCCCGTAAAGATCGCACTGATGGACAACAAGAAGCTCGGCATGATTCGCCAGTGGCAAGAGATCGTGTATGGCGGGAACTACCACTCAGAGGAGTTAGCGGGACCGGATTACCTGAAGTTGTGTGAGGCGTACGGCCTCCCTGCGTGGAAGGTTTCCAAGCCAGAAGAGGTTGATGCTGCGGTTACCGCAGCGCTCGCCGCTGATGGCCCAGCGCTGATCTGGTTTGAGATCGCCGAGCGGCAGAACGTCTACCCGATGATGCCGGCAGGGAAGGGCCTCTCCGACCTGATCGACAAGTGGGGCGATGATGGCGAAGACATCACTGAGGGAGACGGTGGCCCGCGTGTGGATCCAATGGATCCGACCAGCGGCGGTGCGAAGTGACGCCGGCGACTCCAACGACGGCACGATCACTTCCGGGATCTGGTGAGGAGCGTCGCCACCTGATCGTGGCAATCGTCAACAACAAGCCGGGTGTGCTGAATCGCGTGGCGAGCCTGATGCGCGCGCGTAACTTCAACATTGAGTCACTCGCCGTCTCGGTGACGGAGCGCAGCGACACGTCGCGCATGACGCTCACGATCGTGGGCGACGAGGTCCACGTGGAGCAGGCTGCGAAGCAGCTCTACAAGCTGATTGATGTGCTGAAGGTGCAAGATGTGACCGACGAGTCGATCGTTGAGCACGAATTCGCCCTGATCAAGGTGCGCGCAACCAAGCGGACGCGCCCCGAGATCGTGAGCGTGGCGGAGATGCATCGCTCCAAGGTGGTCGACCTTGGTGATGAGGCGGTGATCGTCGAGGCGGTTGGGGAGCCAACCGAGATCGACACGTTGGTCGAGCTCCTTCGGGAGTTCGGAATCAAGGAGCTGGTGCGAACCGGCTCAGTAGTGATGTCCCGCGGCAGCGGGTCAATTGAGGAGCAGGTGAAGCGATGAGCGTAAAGATGTACTACAGCGCCGAGGCGCCAATCGAGGCCCTGAAGGGCCAGATCATCGCCGTGATCGGGTACGGCAGCCAAGGGCACGCCCACGCTCGCAACCTGAAGGAGTCGGGGCTCACCGTCATCATCGGTCTCAAGGAAGGCTCGAAGAGCCGCGCCGTTGCCGCCGCTGACGGCTTTGAGGTCTTCACCGCCGCCGAGGCGACGAAGCGCGCCGATGTGGTGATGATCGCCGCGCCAGACACGGCGCAGAAGGCGCTCTACGACACAGAGATTGCATCGAACTTGAAGAAGGGTGCGCTCCTCCTCTTCGCACACGGCTTCAACATTCATTTCGGTCGCATTAAGCCAGCCGAAGGAACTGACGTTGGCATGATCGCACCGAAGGGGCCAGGCCACCTCGTGCGTTCCGTCTACGTTTCCGGCGGCGGTGTGCCCGCACTCTTCGCCGTTGGACAAGAGGCGAGCGGCACCGCACGTGCTCGCGTCATGGCGTACGCCAACGGACTCGGCTGCACGCGCGCGGGAATCATGGAGACGACCTTCAAGGATGAGACCGAGAGCGATCTCTT
>SHYI01000028.1 GCA_009692905.1 Chloroflexota bacterium | reverse complement strand
CAGGTGTTTCGTATTCCGCCAGAAACCTTTCAGCTCGATTGGCTCCGTCAGGTTGAAGATCCGATCAGCTTCATTCCGCTACCGCTCAGCTACTACGCCATGTTGATCGCCAACATCTGGCTCGGCTGGCCGTTGAACGCGGTGGTGGCGACTGGCGCGCTGCAGGCGATCCCAAAAGATTTGTATGAGGCGGCGGAGATTGATGGGGCCGGCAAGTGGGCCTCGTTCAAGACAATTACCCTCACCTACCTGCGACCGGCGATGGTCCCCTTCGCCATCTACGGCTTTGTGGTGACGTTCAACCTTTTCAGCCTCGCCTACTTCATGAGCGCGGGTGGGCCGTTTGGCCGCACCGAGCTACTCGTCACCCAGGCGTATCGACTGGTGAATGAGCGACAGCTCTATGCGGTGGGCGCCGCCTTTGCGGTCGTGCTCTTCGTCATTCTGCTCACGATCAGCCTGATCACCAACCGCATCTCGAAGGCGACGGCGCGATATGACGACTTCTAAGCGGCGCTCGTTCCGGGAGCCGTCACTCCTCACCAAGGTCCTGCTGCAGGTTGCCGCGATCGGCATCCTCATCACCGTGCTCTTCCCGATCATCTGGGTCTTTAGCGTCTCGCTCTCGCCGCTCAATCTGATCCGCCCCGACGGTCTCAACCTGATCCCGAAGGATGCGACCCTCGAGTCGTATCTCCAGGTGATCGAACGGCCTACCGGCAACCCGGTGAGCTTCCTTGAGCTGGCGTTCAACTCGATGAAGATCGCTGGAGGCACGGCGCTGGCGAGCGTTGCGCTCGGTGTGCTTGCCGCCTATCCGCTTAGCCGCCTTGCATTTAAGGGGCGCACCTTCATCATGTTGGTGATTCTCGGCGTGCTGATGCTCCCCGCTGTTGCCACGCTGGCGCCACTCTTCGTCACCCTGAACAGCATCAAGCTCGACCTGCCAATTCTCGGCGCATTCAACCTGCGCAACTCACAGCTCGGTGTCGGCATCGCCATCGTTTCGGGCTCCCTCCCATTTGCGATCTGGAACTTGAAGGGCTATCTCGACACGATCCCACGCGAACTTGAAGAGGCGGCCGCCGTCGATGGCGCATCGCAAATGCGCATCTTCCGCAGCATCGTGTTGCCGCTTGCCCTCCCCGCCATTGCCGTGACTGGCTTCCTTGGCTTCATTAGCGGCTGGACCGAGTTCTACTACTCCTGGATGTTCCTGACGCAGCCGCGGGACTTCACGCTGGCAATGGCGCTCTCGGCGATGACCGGCACGTATGCATCGGCAATTCCGTGGCCGCTCGTCTCCGCCTTCTCGATCATGCTCACGCTACCACCAGCGATTGTGTATCTGCTGAGCCAGCGCTTCATTACAGGCGGGCTTGCGGTCGGCTCGGTCAAGGGGTGAGTTCGCAGCGGCCCACGGGGCCCAACACGCCAGCCTGGGTGCGCGATGCTGTCTTCTATCAGATCTTCCCCGACCGATTCGCGCGCTCTGGGCGAACGCAGCCACCCGGCCCACTCGAAGCGTGGGATACCGCGCCAACACGCCACGGCTTTAAGGGGGGTGATCTTCGCGGCATTACGGAGCGACTCGGTGAGCTGCAAGATCTCGGCATCACGGCGCTCTACCTCTGTCCAATCTTCTCGAGCGCATCAAACCATCGCTATCACACGTACGACTACTTCAACGTAGATCCGATGCTTGGCGGCAACGAGGCGTTTCGCGAACTGCTCGATGCGGCGCACGCGCGTGGGATGCGCGTCATCCTCGACGGCGTCTTTAATCACGCGAGCCGTGGCTTCTGGCCCTTCCATCATGTACTTGAGAACGGCGCGCAGTCGCCCTATGTGGATTGGTTCTATACCGACGAGGCGTTCTTGCGCGGTGACCGCCCACTGCTTGCCTACCCAGAGGCGGCGGAGTGGCACGCGAAGCAGAGCGGTGGCGCCAGCGGCGGAGTGGCGAGCAGCCTTGAGACGACGATCGGCTACAAGGCGTGGTGGCAGCTTCCTGCACTCCCAAAGATCAACGTTGGTAATGCAGAGGCGCGCGAGCACCTGCTGCAGGCGGCCGAGTTCTGGATTCGTTTCGGCGCCGACGGCTGGCGACTCGACGTACCAGAAGAGATTGCTGATGAGAGTTTCTGGCAGGAGTTCCGGACACGCGTTCGCGCGATTAGTCCTGAGGCATATACGGTTGGAGAAATTTGGAAGCGCGCTGATGCGTGGCTCACCGGCGATCGCTTCGACGCGGTGATGAACTACCCGCTCACCGAGGCGATCCTTGGCTATGCGGGGAGTGGGCGGCTAGCGCGGGACCTGGGCGACCATAACGACACATATAAGCGACCAGAGTTAGACGCGGCGCAGTTTGCGGAGAAGCTCACCGAGATCATGGGCTGGTATCACCCCGCAACCACAGCGGTGCAGTTGAACCTGCTCGGCTCACACGACACCCCGCGCTTGCGCAGCATCGTGGGTGGCAGCGCCGCTGCGGCACAACTCGCCACGCTCCTGCAGCTCACCCTCCCCGGCGCGCCGTGCATCTATTACGGCGACGAGTTGGGTGCGCTCGGTGCGAACGACCCAGCAAACCGCGGTCCGTTCCCTGCTGACCTCACCTCGGTCGACGCTGAGGCTGCGGCGTTCCGTGCCTATGTGCGTGGCGCCATAGCGGCACGGCATGAGCATGTGGTGCTCCGCTCTGGTGCCCTACGCGTGGTGTACGCCGAGGGGCCAGCGCTCGTTCTCGAGCGGAGCGCGGACCCGGTCGGCTTCGAAGGGGCACCACTCGCGCTTGAGCCAGGGGCGGCCCGCCGAATGGTGGTGGCGACCAACACTGGCGATAGCCCCGCGCGCGTACAGGTACGGCTCGACGGGGTGAGTGGCGTGACGCGGATCGATTGGGAGGGAGTCACCGGTGCGGCAACGCTGCTCGGTGACGGGGCCCTGGCGATTGATCTGCCACCAGTAAGTGGGGCGATCTTTCAGCTCCACTGATGCAGGGGGTCGCGCGGTGGGGTGGTACCCCCGACGGGATTCGAACCCGTGATCTCCACCTTGAAAGGGTGGCGTCCTAGGCCTCTAGACGACAGGGGCGCGCGGATCGCAGCGTAGCACCGCTCTTAGAGCGCCGCCCCTATGAGGCGAGCTTGCCGAGGATGTCCGAGGCGCCGAGGGCGATTCCTGCGGCAATCGCGAACCCGCCAGCGAGGAGGGCGGCGAGCATCGCCCGGCCGTCGCGGGCGCCACGAACCGCGCGAATCATGCTGATCGTGAGCATCACAGCCGCAAATGCGCAGGAGAGGCCAACTACGAAGGTGCCCACCGAGAGCTCACCGATCTGGTCGGAGTTGCGGATCGTGGCGACCCAGGCGAGGTAGAGGAGCGAGACGCCCACCGCCACGACAACGGCAACGAAGGTGCCGAGCGAGACAACGCCGCGCAGGCGGCTACGCAGCTTGGCTGGTGCACTCATCGCGGCAGGCTCCACATAGGCCTAGGGTACGACCTCCCAGATGATCGCGGTGCGCGCTGGCACGTCGACCCCGGTGGTGGGGTCGCCACCCCCTGCAGCGCCACTCGACCGAGCGACCTCGCGAAGGTTAACCCCGGCACCCAGGTTGAAGGTGAGGCGCTCGGCCCCACCACCCGCATTGACGGCGACCAAGAGGTCACCAACCGTCCACGAGCCAGCGGCGCTGAGTCGGGCGATCTCACCAACGACCCCGCTGGCACGACGGGAGAAGAGGAGAGTACGGCTCGTTGCGCCACTCGCTCCAACGGCGAGCCAGTCCACGCAGGCGCCACGTACGTGGGGATGAGCGGCGCGGATGGCGGCGAGCGTCTGGTACCAGGAGAGCATGCTCAGGTCCGCCGCGCGCGCCGCAGGGAGCGGCGTTGGGGTCCGACCGCCAGAGCCACTGCCGTCGAGGCGGGCGGTGCGAGGGTCGGTTGGCAAGATTGGGAAGGTGCGACGATCGTCTGGATCTGTTGCGCCGCTCACGCCAACCTCATCGCCATAGTAGACCGTTGGCGAGCCAGGGAGCAGGTACTGCATCGTTGCGGCGAGCAGCTGACGCGCCTTGCCGACGGTGAGGTTCTCCGCGATCTCTTTTCCATCGCGGCCGTTGCCAGGCGTGAGCTCCCAGAGTGATCGTGATGTGTCATGTGAGTCGAGCAGTGTGAGATTTGCCAGGGTGACAGCCGTCGGATAATCCTCGGCAATTCCCATCAGTCTGCGAATGAAGAGCACCGCGCTGCGATTCGTGCTGTCGGTCGCCCCCGCCTCAGGCTTTCCACCGAGATAGGCGAGCACGGCATCACGGAAGCGGTAGTTCATCGTGGCGTCGGCGGCATCGCCGCGCAGTAGGCGTAGCGCGTCGCGACGGTTCCAGAGCTCACCAATGATCGGTGCGTTCGGCGACGCCGCCTTGAGCGCGATGCGGAACTCTTGCCAGAATCCCTCGGGGAAGCTGCCGTCGGGCATCACGTCGAGTCGCCAACCGGCAACGCCCTGCTGCAGCCACCAGCGCGCCACACCAGCATCACCCGCCGGCGACGCGAGGAGAGTGGCGTCTGGCGCACCCGAGGCGTCACCAAGGATCAGCGCACGCACGGCGTCGTTGTTTTTGTTGAGCACGGGAAGGGTGTCGTAATTTGCCCACGCGACATATCCCGCCGTGTTCGGGCCTGACGCGCCTGCGCACGGCCCCTTTGCTCCAGCCGACTTTGTCCAGATGAACCATTCGCGATACGGCGAATCAACCGACTCGCAGGCACCAACCGTTGGCCACCGCCCGTAGCGGTCAAAGATCGGCGAGTCGGAACTGACATGGTTGAAGACGCCGTCAAGGATCACTGCGATGTTCAGACTCTGCGCTGCGGTTAAGAGGCGTTGCAGTGCCGCGTTCCCACCGAGCCGTTCGTCAACCTGCAAGAAGTCATTGCCGTCGTAGCGATGGTTGGAGTTCGCATCAAAGACTGGGTTGAGGTAGATCGTATTCACGCCGATGGAGACGAGATGCGGCAGGCGGAGGCGAATGCCGTCAAGATCACCACCGTAGAAATCTTCCCCCTTCGGTGGTGTTGCTGGAATCGTATTCCACGGGATGATCGACGCGACGCCCTTGTAGCGCGGCTGTGCGCCACCATCGTTCAGTGGATTCGCGTTGGCGAATCGGTCAGGGAAGATCTGGTAGACAACCGAGCCGCTCAAGAGCGGGCTGGCGGTGAACCCCTTCGGTGAGACAACGATCGCCCAGTCACCACCCACGTTGGCTGGCGAGATGCTGCCGAGGCCCTGATCGTTGATGTTGTCGTCAGAGAGCTTCACCGCTGCGGAGCCGTCCGCGATCTCAAAGTGATAGCCGATCGCCGTCGGCTCACCCCCAACGTCGATGCTGGCGCGCCAGACGTCACAGAGCGCGTCGGTCAGCTCGTTCGCAGGGTCAAGCACAGGATCAGGGGCAAGGAGGGCGGTGAGCTCACCGCTCGCCCCACGGTCAGACTCATTGACCTCGGCACACGGAACGCCTCGTGCGACGCGTATGGCGGGGCTCTTCGTTGCGGATCCGCCGAATGGCGCGGCGATGGAGAGCGCGACGGTAACGGCGTCGTCGCTCCCAGTGCGCACCTGGAGCACGACAGTGGTGCCAACCTCAACGGCGCCACCCGTAAGGCGATAGGCGGGGTCACGAGAGTCGTGACGGATCAAGAGCTCCTGGAGTTTGTCGTCACCCCTGACCTCTGCGGCAGGGTCGGTCGGGTCGCCCGCTGGCCCGCACCCGGCGGCAAGGAGTGCGGCAACGAGGGTGATGGGAAGGGCGCGGCGCCAAGGCGCGGCGGGCTCGGGTACGATCAGAGGCACTATGGAAGTGAACGGCATCCGCATTCCCACAATCATCGCTGAGAATAGTGCCGCGCGCTGCGACAGTTGCTCGGCGCAGATCCAGGGCGCCCCATTCCGCATCAGCGTGCTCGACACCACCGCAACCGAGGTTGCCCCCTCGTTCGGCGAACCGTCGCCCATTAATCCTGGGCCATTCCAGTTCTGCACCGACCCCGCCTGTCCGCCGCGCTGGATGGCGGCGCGCGGCTGGCTTCACTGCAGTCGCAGCGGCGTGCGTGAGATCATGCGTCCGATCCGACTGCCACACGGTGCCGGCGCTGAGTTCGGACTCTGTGACGGTCTGCATCACGATGCTCACGAGTTTCTGCCGGCGTAAGCCGGAACCAGCGTGACAACGCTGATCCCAGCGCTCACCGCGCTCTTCGCCCTGCTCTTCGCCGCGCTTCTCTTTGATCAGTATCGAACGCGTCGTGGTGCGTATCAGTTGGCGTGGGGCGTTGGCGCACTCGCCTTCTCCATCGCAGCGGGCGCTGAGGCGCTCGCCGCAGCAATCGGCTGGAGTGAACCGATCTATCGCGTCTGGTATCTCTTCGGCGCGGTCTGGACCGCAGGCTGGCTCGGTGCTGGCACGATTCTGCTGCTGGCGAAGACGCGCTTCGGATACTGGTATGCGCTCTGCCTCGCCCTCTCCGGCCTCTTTACGATTCTGGTTGCACGTCGACTGGAAGATCCGTCGGCAGGCCCAACCGCGTTGGTCTACGCGCTCACTGCGTGGGGTGCCGCGATTGCGATTGGCTGGCTCTCGTACATGGGTGATGCGCGGTGGGCACGCTTTGCAATCACGCTGACCGCATGCCTGAGTGCTATCGCTGTGCCAATGGTGGCAATCGCCGAGCTTCCCGCGCCTGGGTGGGCGACAGATCCGGCGACCGGCGCGCCGATCGCGCTCTTGCTCCCGCCAGAACTTCGCCTCCTGACGCCAATCTTGAATGTGAGCGGCGGGCTTGCGTTGCTAACGGGTGCCCTCTTCTCGATCTACGTCTTCATGCCGAAGCGCCGTGTACTTCCCTATTCGAGTGATCCAGATCAGCGCGGTGATGAGCTGCTCTTTAATCTGGCGATCGCACCCGTGGCACTCACCGTGAACTTCGTGCGCAGCGTTCCCGATGCCTGGCGCGCCTGGCGCGATGGCAGCCTCAATCGTCGTGTTCCGGCGACGGCGCTCATCGCCCTGGGTGCCTTCGTGCCGAGCCTCACCGATACGCTGAATCGAGCCGGCTCCACCGAGGGGTACCAGGTGGGGAAGCTGATCGGGGCACTCCTCCTACTCTGCGGGTTCCTGGCGAGCGTCGAAGCGACGAGTGAGGTGCGACTGCCGCTCCTTGGTCGACCCGTGAGAGCGTTGCTCAGGTGGGTTCGCCGCGCGGGGTGACTGGTATCCTGAGACCCAGCACCGCACGGAGGCCCCTATGAAGATCCGCACCGCAGTTCTCCCAGTTGCCGGATGGGGCACCCGATTCCTTCCCGCGACGAAGGCCGTTCCGAAGGAGCTGCTGCCGATCGTTGATCGCCCCGCCATTCAGTACGCCATCGAAGAGGCGGTTGCCTCAGGGATTGAGCGGGTCATCCTCGTCACGAGCGAACATAAGCGAGCGATTGAAGATCACTTCGACATCTCGGCCGACCTTGAGGCGATCCTTGAGCAGCGCGGTGATATTGAGCACCTTCGCGCCGTGCGAGCGGTTGCTGACATGGTCCACCTTGTGACGATTCGTCAGAAAGAGCAGCTCGGCCTCGGCCACGCCGTGCTCATGGCGCGAGACGCCGTTGGTCATGAGCCATTTGCCGTGATGCTCCCCGACGACCTCATCTTCGGCACGACCCCTGCGCTCGCCGAACTCATGGGCGCGTATGTCGCCACACAGGCATCGGTGCTCGGCGTGATGCGCGTTGCGCCGTCAGAGACGCATCGCTATGGCATCGTTGACCCAGACACCACGCTGCCAACCAGTGATCAGGGGCGAACAATTCCGCTTCGCGGCGTCGTCGAGAAGCCCGACGCAGCACATGCACCTTCAGACCTTGCCGTTGTTGGTCGCTACATCCTTAGCCCGAAGATCTTCGAGCGTCTTGAACAGACGCCACACGGCCTGAACGGTGAGATCCAACTAACCGACGCGATCCACACCCTGGCGCAGGAGCAGCCAGTCGTCGCGCGCCACTTCTCTGGAACGCGCTATGACGTTGGCTCGCCAGAGGGTTGGCTGCGCGCAAACCTTCATGTTGCGCTCGATCACCCGGTCTATGGACCGGTCGTTCGTGGGGCGGTTGCCGCTGAAAACGAGCGCCTGACGTGACGCCATCAGCACGTGACGAGCGCACGCTAAAGCCCGGCGACATCGTTGCCGGTCGCTATCGACTGCAGGAGCTGATCGGCGAAGGGGCAGCCGCACTCGTCTTTCGCGCCACCGATGAGGCGCTGGGCCGCGACGTGGCCGTCAAGGTGCTCCGCGCGCCACTAGCAACATCTCGTGCCGCCGCTGATCGATTCCGCGCCGAGGGTCGCGCCGCCGCCATCGTCGCACACCCAAACGTCGCCGCCGTCTTTGACGTTGCGCCAGAGGGTGAATCACCAGCGATCATCATGGAATTTGTTGACGGTGAAGACCTCGCCTCGATGCTGCGCCGTGTTGGCCCACTCGTGCCACGTCGCGCTGCAGCCGTTGCCGCACAAGTCGCGCGCGGACTTGCCGCTGCACATGTGCGCGGCATCATTCATCGTGATGTCTGGTCGGGCAACATTCTTATTAACCGTGAAGGTCGCGCACAGATTGCCGACTTTGGCATCGCACAGGCAATGCATGAGGTTGACGGAAGTGAAGCGGCTGCGCACAGCGGTCAGAGTCCAGAGGGTTCGGTTGGGTACCTTGCGCCAGAGGTGTTAGCAGGCAGCCCACAATCTGCGGCGTCAGACCTCTTCGGCCTCGGCGTCGTGCTCTTTGAGCTACTGACAGGGCATCGTCCGTTCGATCGCCTAAGCGGCGCAGAGTTGAAGGAGCGTCGCGGTCAGTCGCCCGCTCCGTCGCCTCGTGAGTTGCGACCCGATATCTCACCAGAGCTTGATCTAATCACGATGCGGCTGTTGGCACCGAAGCCGAACGAACGGTATGTGAATGCAACGGCGGCCGCCGATGCTCTTGAGACCTACGTCGTGCAGGCGAATCGCACCGCCGTCCCATCGCGACCGGTCGGACCAGCCGCTGGTGCACCGCGTGCCCTTGCGGGAACACGCGTGGCTCGGGTTGCAGCGGAGGCCGGGCCGGGTGAGCCGGAGATGCTTCCAGATCTGAACGATGTCGGTGGCGGGGACTCCCCTGATGCTGGCGACACGATGTCGCTGCGCACCATGCTCCTAGCGATCGGCGGCGTCGCCCTCACGGCACTGCTTCTTGTGGGCGGTGTGATCTTGGCGCTTAGGCTCTTCTCGGCTGGGACCGGTCCAGATAACAACGTGAAGGTGCCGAGCCTCACCACGCTGACGCTGGCTGAGGCGATCCCCATTGCTGAGGGCCTTGGCCTACGCGTACAGGTCGTTGAGCGGGTGAGCTCGTCTGACCAGCCGGTCGACACGATCCTGTCGCAGTCGCCTGGGAGCGAGACGCTGGTGCCACTCAACACCGTCATCGAGGTTCGCGTTGTGGCCGGGAGCGGGTTCGTGGTGGTCCCTGATATTCGCGGTCTGAGTGAGGCGGATGGGATCGCTGCGCTGGCGACGGCAAAGCTTGTGCGAGGCGCGACCTTCTCTGAATACTCAGACACCGTTCCTGCTGGTGAACTGGTTCAACAGAACCCACGCCCTGGCGTGCAGGTTGCGAGCGGTACGGCGATTGATCTTGTGGTCTCGCTGGGGCCCGAGCCTGCGCCGAGCCCGTCACCAAGTGCAAGCGGTGTGGACTTGCCGCAGGTGCCAGACCTTCGCTGCTCGAGCATCGCGGACGCGTCAGCGCTCCTGTCGGCACTCGGCCTCTCGCTAGACGCGCCATCAGCGCTACTGGATCCAACAGATCGCATCGACAGCTTCTCGCCGTTTGCAGGAGTGTCTGTCGAACTTGGGAGCGAGATTACGATCGTGTTGAGTGTGCCAGCAGGGACGGCGATCGCCGGCTGTCCGTAGCGGGCTAGGCCTCTAGCCCCTCCCAGAGGCCGCCACTCGCCCAGGTAAGTCGGGGGCGTTCAGGAAGCGTTCCATCCACTCCGCGCTC
>SHYI01000027.1 GCA_009692905.1 Chloroflexota bacterium | reverse complement strand
GCAACCGAGATCGCGCAGTCGCTCTCACTCGGCGTGCTGCACGCCTATTCGGCGGTGGCGACACCGACAGAGGGGACGATCCTCACCGTGGCACGTGAGGTCGCCGCTGCAGCGATGAAGGAGTCGGAGGGGGCATCAGAGCTGCGCCCATTCCTCGAGCACATCGCCGCCGCCGCTCGCATCTCTGTAGAGAAGACACCGACCCTGCTGGCCGTCCTCCGCGAAGCTGGCGTCGTCGACTCTGGCGGCGCAGGGTTGCAGCTGATCCTTGAAGGGATCGCCAATGTTCCCTCGGTGGCTCCATCGCGCGGCACTGTTGAAGCGGAGCGTCGCAGCTCCTCCCCCCCATCTTCTAAGCCCGCCGTCGCTGCAGCGCCAGTCGACGCCGCTCCTACAGAATTCGGCTACGAGACCGTCTTCATCCTGAGCTCGCCAACGACGCCGCTCGACCTCGCCGCGATTCGCGCCCACCTGGAGACGATCGGGGAGAGCGTGTTGGTTGCAGGCGATGAGGTGACCTGCAAGGTGCACGTGCACAACCTGCGACCCGACGAGGTCTTGGCGTATGGGATCAGCCTTGGCGATGTGCGTGCCGTCACGATTGAGAACCTCGACCAGCAGAGCGCAGAGCGAGCAACGGGGCATGCGGCGTTCAATCAGTTGGCCGATGGACCACTGAGCGCCTCCCCACGCCCTGCAGCCGCGTCGCTCGGCCGTGGAACCTCCATCGTTGCCGTCGCCGCCGGAGCAGGTCTCGGCGATATCTTGCGCTCGGCCGGCGCATCGCAAATCGTTCACGGCGGCCAGACAGAGAATCCCTCTGCGGCGGAGATCGCATCAGCAATCGCCCATGCGGGCACCGAGTTCGTTGTCGTTCTTCCGAACAACAGCAACATCGTGCTGGCGGCACGCCAGGCAGCCGACCTCTCAGCGGCGAACGTCGTGGTCATTCCAACCCGCAATGCCGCCGAAGGGATTGCCGCGCTCCTCTCGTGGGACCCATCCCTCTCGCTTGAGGAGCTCGTCCCGCGCATGGAGGCGGCTCGTGCTGCCGCACGCACCTTCCGTGTCGTTGAGGCTGTGCGGGACGCCGTTGTTCGTGGTGTGTCGGTGAAGGCCGGACAGATTATGGCGCTCGACCCAGTTGACGGGATCATCGCAACGGGAAGCAGCGACGTTGAGTCCATCGTTGCGGCGCTCGCAGGGCAGTCGGCAGATCTGATCACCCTCTACGTTGGTGCCGACGTCTCAGACGAGCAGGCCACCGAATTTGTGAGCGCGGTGCGCGGCGTAATCGCTGGAGTCGAGGTCGACCTTCAGCACGGTGGCCAGCCAATCGAACGGGTGCTCGTGAGCTTGGAGTGACCGTCGATCCGGGCGAACTCCCACTGAAAGGGCTCGCCCTCCCTGGTGGTTCGAGTCTTCTTCGAGGCCTAGCGAAACTTGGTGTCACCACCGTTGCCGACCTGCTGACCTACCTGCCACGCCGCTATGAAGATCGCCGCGAGATCACGCCGATCGCGGATCTTGCTGGAGGAACTAGCGCCACGATCTCAGCGCGCGTGACCGACCTGCGAGTAGAGAAGACCTGGCGTCGTGGCGTGCAACGCACGATCGCGACGCTCGTCGACGACTCAGGGGCGGTCGATGCGATCTGGTACGGGCGGCGGTTCATTGAGCGACGACTGACGGTTGGGACGACGATTGTCGCCACCGGGCGCGTGAAGGCGATGGGGTGGACGAAGCAACTCGAAGCGCCAGAGTTCAGTCCGGTTGGCGGGGGAGACCAGGTCAGCGCCGGCCGCATCGTTCCTATCTATCGACTGACCCGTGGCGTAACGGCGCTGAGCCTGCGTCGGGCGGTACGGGCACTCCTGGACCAGTTCGGCGCCGATCTTGTTGATCCGCTGCCAGAGGGGGTGCTGTCACGTAACGGGCTCCTGCCACTCGCGCAGGCAATTGAGGCGCTGCACTGGCCAGAGGAGTTTGACCTTCGAGATACGGCACTACGCCGCCTCGCCTTTGATGAGCTACTCGCGGTGCAGATCGCGCTCGTGCATCGCAGTCGGCGGCGCGCCGGTGGTGGTGCATTCAGCATTAAGCCAACCAAGACGGAACGGGCCACGATCGAGTCCGCAATCTTGGGCGGCATCGGCGGTACCTCATCAAAGAGCAAGACACCGTGGACGGGTGATCAGCGGCGTGCAATTGACGAGATCCTTGCCGACCTTGCGACGGGGTCGCCGATGCTGCGCCTCCTGCAGGGCGATGTGGGCACCGGTAAGACTGCGGTCGCCTTCGTTGCCGCCGCCGCCACGGCGGCCGCTGGGCATCAGAGCGCCCTCCTGGCACCGACAGAACTGTTGGCCCGTCAGCACGCTGCGACGGCGAAGCGACTCCTCGCCCCACTCGGCATTGAGGTGGCGCTGGTGTTGGGCGGAGCGCCTGTCGCCGAACGCCGAGCGGCGCGCACAGCGGCTGCTGGTGGCCGCGCAGCGCTGGTCATCGGCACGCACGCCCTCTTCGCTGAGGGGACGCAGTTCGCCTCACTCGGCCTCGTCGTCGTTGACGAACAGCACCGCTTCGGTGTGGAGGAGCGGGCGAAGCTCCTCTCCAAGGCATCACGCGAGCCACACCTGCTCCTGATGACCGCAACGCCGATCCCGCGCACCATCGCGCAGCTCCTCTACGCCGACGTTGCCTCTTCGGAGCTGCGAGAGCTCCCTGCGGGGCGCCAGCCGATCCGCACTGCGATCCGTACCAGCGCCGATCTGGAGCGTGTCTGGACCTTTGTGGATGAAGAGGCGGCCGCTGGACGACAGACCTTTGTGGTCGTCCCACGCATTGCCGATGCCGACTCAGGCGGCGAGCCGGAGCAGGGGACCACCTTTGATGACGATCTCGACGCCGGTAGCGCAACGGGCGTTGAGGCCCAGGCGGAACTGCTGCGCGAGCGCCTGCCACATCGCCGTATCGGCGTCGTTCACGGGCAACAGCGTGCAGCGGAGCGCACCATCGCCATGCAGGCTTTTGTTGCTGGTGAATCCGACGTGCTCGTCGGCACCACGGTGATTGAGGTGGGCGTTGATGTGCCAGCCGCCAGTGTCATGGTGATCCTCGAGGCGGAGCGTTTTGGCTTGGCCACGCTGCATCAGCTGCGTGGTCGTGTCGGCCGCGGTGGTGATAAGGGGTGGTGCATTCTGGTGAGCGACAGTGATGACGAGGTAGCCGCTGCGCGGCTTCAGGCGATCGAGTCAACCCGTGACGGGTTCCTGCTCGCAGAGCAAGACATCGCGCTGCGCGGGGAAGGGAGTGTTCTCGGGACGTCGCAGAGTGGCCTCCCGCCGTTGCGCATCGCAACGCTGGCACGCGCCGAGGACCGTGCCCTCGCCCTCGTTGCGCGAACGGAGGCTGAGCGACTGCTTGATCAGCACGGCGAGGCAGAGGGCGAGGCGGCGCTCCTCGTTCAGTCGTATGCACGCGGCTGGCCGATTGGTCGGGCGACCGGCGCGGCGCTCACCGAGAGCGCGCCGGTATGACTGCGCAGGGGGGAACCCTCCGAATCATTGCCGGCGACCACCGCGGTCGACGCATTGCGGTGCCGCCAGCCGGTACCCGTCCGATGACCGATCGAGTGCGCGAGTCGCTCTTTGGGGTGCTTGAGCCGCGGATTGTTGGGGCGAGATTCGCCGATCTCTGCGCGGGGAGTGGCGCGGTCGGCATTGAGGCGCTGAGCCGCGGCGCCGTTCACGCGCTCTTTGTTGAGCGCTCTCGCGATGCCGTGGCAATCATTCAAGCGAATCTGTTGGCACTCAAGCTGACAGAACGAGCAACCCTCCAGGGCGCCGATGCGCTGGTCGCCCTTGATGCACCAGGCGCCTCCTTCGATCTGATCGTTGCTGATCCCCCCTACGACGACGCCGCGCTGGCGGAGGGGATCCTGGCGCGCTGTGCAGCCCCTGGCGGCCCGCTCGCCGACGAGGGGCTCCTTGCGCTCACGGGGCGCACGCGACCGGGCAACCTTCCCCTAGCGCTCCCTGAAGGACTACGATGTGTGCGGACGCTGATCTACGGCGACAGTTGCGTAGATCTGATGGAACGCACCGAGATAACGCGAGCGGAGGTTGGCAATGAGTGAACGAGTGGCGCTCTATCCGGGCAGTTTCGATCCCGTGACGTTTGGCCATATTGACCTGATCCGTCGCAGCCTTGCGATCGCTGATCGCCTCGTCGTTGCAATCCTGCCGAACTCCGACAAAGAGGCACTCCTCACGCTTGATGAGCGCACCGCTCTTCTGCGGAGCGTGATTGACGCTGAGCTCGGCGCTGCGAGCGCACGAGTGCAGATCCTCTCCGCATCTAACCTCGCCGTCCGCGTCGCTGCCGAAGCAGGGGCAACCCTCATTATTCGCGGTCTCCGCGCCGGCTCCGACTTTGAGGCCGAGCTGCGTATGGCACACGCCAATCGTCTGCTCGCCCCTGAGATTGAGACCGCCTTCTTGATGACTGCGCCAGAACACGCCTCAACCTCAAGCCGACTCGTTCGCGAGGTTGCGCGCTATGGCGGACCACTCGGCCGACTCGTGCCAGCCGCCGTGGTCCCCGTCCTCACCGCCGCCGCACGACGACGAGCGTCGAAGGCGTAACTGGTGGAGAGCGAATCGGCGGCGTTGGTGCCGCCCCTCTATCCCGTTGACCTCTCACCACTCCTCGCTGAATCGGCGGGCGGCACATTTGCCTTGGAGCCATTCACGGCCGAGGATCGCATCGGAGATGAGCAGTTCAGTGCAGCGGTGCAGGTTCGGATCGACCGAACGAATCGCGGCGTGCGCATCGTCGGAACCGTGCGCGGCAGCCAGGAGGGAGCCTGCGGGCGCTGCCTCGCCCCCGCAGCAGCGCAGCTGAGCGCCCCAATCGACGAGGAGGCGCTCGAGTCCCGGCATGCGACGGAGGGGGCCCTCCTTATCGGCAAGGGGAACAGCGTCGACGTTGGTCGCCTCGCTATGGAGGCGCTCGACCTGACACGTCGCCTGGTGCTGCTCTGTACGCCACCCTGCCCAGAGCGCTGCGGACTTTGCGGCGCGGAGCACCCCGCCAGCGCCTGTCCTGAGCGGGGGCTAGACCCTCGTTTGGCTGGCCTTGCGGCCCTCCTCCCCGCTGAAGGGGACGAAGGCGCGCCGATCGGGTAGGATTCCCCTCCAAGGCGCGCCCAGTCGGGCGCCAACGAGCGAGGTCAAAAAACATGGGCGTACCTAAGCGGAAGAAGTCGCACGCACGTCAGGGTGACCGACGTTCGCACCATGCCTTGACGCTCCCAACCATGGATCGCTGCCCACAGTGCAACGCCGTCAAGCGTGCGCATCATGCCTGCCTAGAGTGCGGAACCTATCGCGGCCGCGAGGTCATCCGCCGACCTGCGCCGGACGCGGACGTCGCCGACGCCTAACTCGCAATGAGCGCGTCGGGCGGCACTGTCCGCCTCGCCCTCGATGCGATGGGTGGCGACCACGGTCCCACCGAAGTTGTTCCTGGCGGCCTGCGATGGGCCAAAGAGAATCCCAACGACCACCTCACCCTTGTCGGTGACGAGCAGGTCATTCGCACCATCGCCGGTGGCGATCTCCCGTCGAATGTTTCCATTGTTCACGGCCCAGGTGTGATCACTATGGAAGAGAACCCCGCGATCGCCGTGCGCGAACGCAAGGACGCATCGATGGTCGTTGCAGCAACACTTGTACGCGACAAGCTCGCCGATGCGGTCGTGACCGCTGGCCACACCGGCGCCGGGATGGCGGCAGGTGTGCTGATCATCGGCCGCATCAAAGGAGTGATTCGACCGGCCATCGCCGTGCAGTTCCTCTTGCGCGAGAAGCCGCTCCTGCTGCTTGATGTTGGCGCGAACCCAGACTCAACCGCAGAGAATCTGTATCAGTACGCGCATATGGGTCAGATCTTCTCTGAGCACGTCCTTGGCGTCGCCAATCCACGTGTCGCACTCCTCTCCATCGGCGAAGAGAAGGGGAAGGGCGATATGCGCATCCAGCGCGCCACCGAGCTCCTCGATCAGTCGTCGCTCAACTTCACGGGGAATGTTGAGGGGCGCCACCTTGCCGCCGATGAGGCTGATGTGGTGGTCTGCGATGCGGTGCTCGGCAACGTTGCGATCAAACTTGTTGAAGGGGTAACGACCACTATCACCGACATGTTCCGTGCAGAGTTTCGTCGCCTCCCATTCGGCCCAATCGCCGCGCTGCTGATGCGCGGTTCAATCGCGCGAATTCGCACCCAGCTCGACTACGAGCGGATTGGCGCAGCAATTCTTTTGGGGGTGCAGGGAACCGTGGCGATCACCCATGGTCGCGCCCGTTCGCGCATGGTCTACTTCGCCTGTGCGACGGCGGCGCGAGCCGTGCGCGAGCGAGTCACCGAGCAGATCGCCTCGTCGCTCGCCGAGAGCAAGATCTCCGCCCCCGACGGTCTCCCCGTCGGGCCGGCGTAGGGTGGCAACCCGGCGAGCCTCGGCTGCGCCGAAGGATGCGGTGGCGCGTGCCCATACGGCGGGTCGACGCGATGCACTCACCGCCCTCTATGAGTCGGACTTCGGAATGCGCACGGCGCTGGCGGTGCTGGAGCGGCGCGTTGCGGCTGGAGAGGTCCCCGAGGAGACTCTCCTCTGGTCCCGGCCGCTTCTTGAGGTGGTGGAGGCAAGTCGCCCACAAATTGATGCCACAATTGAGCGCCTCGCCACCGCCTTCCCCCTTGCAACAATGGCCCGAATTGACCGTTCCCTCCTGCGGTGCGGCCTAGGGGAGGTGATACACTCCCGCACGGCGGCGCCGACCGAGGCGATCGCTGCGTGGACCTCGCTCGCTCGCACGTATAGCGGCGAACCGGCCCGCAAACTGGTCAACGGCGTGCTCGGCACCGCGCTTCGCGAGGTTGCCGCCACGGCGGAGATAGACGGAGGGAGTAACTCATGACCGACAAGGATCAGATCTTCCAGGAGCTCCAGGCTTATATCGTTGAGCAGCTCGGTGTTGAGAAGGAGAAGGTCAAGCCTGAGGCCGCCTTCATCGAGGACCTCAATGCAGACTCCCTCGACCTTGTTGAGTTTGCGATGGGCCTCGAGGAGAAGTTCGGCGTGACCATTGCTGACGAAGAGCTTGGCAAGATCAAGACGGTCCAGGACGCCGTCAACGCCATCATCGAGAAGAAGGGCTGAGATGGGGCGGCCCCTTGGCCGCCGGCGTGAGGCGCGAGCCTCGCGCGGTGCAGCCAGTAGGGCGTGCCACCACTCCCCCCGATGACGCTCGTAGTGGCGCCACTTTCGATGACCCCAGCGCAGCGTGAACGCCTCGGCATCCCAGCAGGGGGTGAGGCGCTCGTAGAGCTGGCCCTCACACACCCTTCGCGCCGCCACCAAGCTGGGGCCGGTGCTGACAATGAGCGCCTCGAGTTTCTCGGCGATGCCATCCTCGGCGCCGTTGTTGCCGCCCGACTCTATGCCGACGACGCCGCAGCCGAGGAGGGGGACCTCTCTGAGCGTCGCGCCGCTGTTGTCTCACGCGCCGCACTTGCCGAGGTTGCGCTGCGCATCGGCATCGACGAGGTGCTGATGCTCGGCGAGGGCGAGGCGTCTCGCGGTGGCGCACGTCGTCCAGCGGCACTCGCCGCGGCGTTCGAAGCGCTCATCGGCGCGATCTACCTGAGCCACGGCTTCGCCACCGCCATCACATTCATTGAAGGGCACATGGGCGCCGAGCTCGCCGCACCTCGCGCCGCACTCGGCAAGGGGATCAAGACCCTGCTGCAGGAGTGGACGCAGGCGCGTAACGGCTCCCTGCCGCGATACGACGTCGTTGCGACCACCGGTCCCGAGCACGACCGCACGTATGAGTGTGTCGTGCGCGTTGACGGCAGTGAGGTAGCGCGCGGATCAGGGCCAAGTCGCCGCGCCGCTGAGGCCGCCGCCGCTGAGGCGGCCATCGACCTGCTCGGCATCACCCCCGGAGGTGAAAAGTGAGCCGCCTGCGACTGCGCGAGGTGCGACTGAGCGGATTCAAGACCTTCGCCGACAAGACGACCATCGCCTTCACCCCAGGGATCACCGCGATCGTTGGACCAAACGGAAGCGGTAAGTCGAACGTGGTGGATGCCCTGCGCTGGGCGCTCGGCGAGGCTGGTCGCGGCATTCGCTCGAAGCGTGTGGAAGAGGTCATCTTCGCGGGATCAGAGAGGCGCCGCCCCCTCGGCCTCGCCGAGGTATCGCTCTCCATCGCCAATGAGGATGGTCTCTTCGATCTGCCATTCACCGAAATTGAGATCGCCCGTCGCGCTGATCGCGGTGGTGGCCAGGAGTACCTGCTCAATCGCGAGAAGATTCGCCTCCGCGATCTCAACGAGCTGCTCGATGGTGCGGGCCTCGCCGAGAACGGCCTCCTCTTCATCGGTCAAGGTGCTGTTGACCAGGCGCTGAGCCTCAAGGCTGAAGAGCGCCGCGCGCTCGTCGAAGAGTTCGCCGGCACCGCGCGCCATGAGCGACGCCGTGCACGAGCTGAAACCGAAATGAAGGAGGCGATCGACAATCGCGCCCGCGTCGAAGAGATCCTCGGCACCCTCCGCCCACAAGAGCGCCGCCTCGCGACGCTCGCAAAGCAGGAGGCCGGTCGCGAAGAGCTGCTGACCGAAGCGGTAGAGCGCATCGCCGCGCTCGGAGCCGCACGCGGCGCCTGGATCGCTTCGCGACGAGTGCGCATCGGTGGCCAACTCTCAACGGTGACCAGCGAGCTGCAGTCCATTCGCGAACAGCTCCGTAACGCCGACGAAGAGGCCCATCGCCGCCGCGAGCGCCTTGGACTTGCCCGCACCGATCTCGACGTTGCTCGACGCGCCCTTGAGGCGGCGCGCGAGGCCCGTGAATCTGCTGAGCGGGCACACGCCCGCGTTGACGCTGAATCCTCCGCCCTGTCGCGCGATGTGGAGCGCATTGCGACGGAGGTTGCCGTCGCTGAGTCAGAGATCGCATCGGTTGAGGCACTGCGCGCCGCAGCGGCGCCTGCCGTCGACGCAGAGGCCGTTGCCGCACTCGAGATCCTTGATGCCGACCTCTCTGCCGCGCGCCGCGAGCTTCAAGCCCTAACCGAGGGCACTGGAGAGGGGAGCAGTGACTCTGCCGCGCGCGCCCAGCGCTCACGCGAAGTAGAGCGCGCAGATCTCACCGCCCGCCTTGAGCGACTCCAGGCGGAGCGCACCGCCGTTACAGCAGATGGCGCCAGCGAAGATCCCGCCGCAGCCGAGAGCGTCCTCATTCTCGCTGCGACCGCCGCGAGCGATGCCGCGGCCCGTCTCGCCGCCGCGTCACGGGAACTCGCCGAAGCGGAGTCAGGCGCCGCCGCCGCCCGAGCAACAGTTGGCGAGAGTGAACGTGCCGCTCGCGCCGCAGAGGCCGAGGCGGCGTCGCTCTCTGGCCGGCTCACTGCGCTTGAAACGCGTCGAGCAGCCCTGCAGGAGCGCGCACTATCAAAGGCGGCGCATGCGATCGGTGGGCGAAGCCTGCTGGCGGGCGTTGAACTTCGTGAAGAGGGTCGCACCGCGGTTCTCGCCGCCCTTGGCGCGTTGGCACGAGGCTTCGTTGTTGATCAGCGCGGTGCGAGCCTGCTTGATGACGAGCAGGGGGCACTCCTTATTGATGGCGCTGACGCGATTGGTGCAACGACACATCCGACCCTCCCATCCCTTAGCAGCGAGATCATTAGTGATCCCGATGGACTGCTCGGACGCCTCCTCGCCAGCGTCTTCGTTGCGCCAAGCGTTGCGGCCGCGCTGAGCGCCCTCGCTGACCTTCCGCTCGGTGGCACGATCGTGACGCGCGCCGGCGCCGTTGTGCGCCACGGTGGCGTCGTCATTCGTGAGACGGAGCCAGAGGATGCCCTTGTTGACTCAGAGATCAGTCGTGCCGCCGCAGCAACGGAGCGGCTGCGTGCCACAGCGGCGGCCCTACGCAGCGATGCCACCGTAGGGGCGGGCGCCCTCACCTCAGCAGAGACACGACTCACGCAGGGGCGTGACGCGGAGGTGAGCACACGGGCAGCGCTCCGGGCCGCTGAATCGGCACGCGCCGAGGCCGAGCGCCGACGTGACGCGGTCCGTCGAAGCACATCTGAGCGCGCGGAGCGCATCGGTAGGCTCGACGCCGCCGTCACCGCGGCCCAGGTGCGACTGAACGAGATTGCCCTCACCCCTGAACAGGCGATTGCCACCGACGCTACGACGCAGTGGCGAGCCCGCGTGGGAGAGCTGACCGCCCGGCGCGCCGATCTCGCCACCGCTGTTGAGACAGATCGAGCCGCCCTGCGCACCTGGGAGCTGGCGCGCGCACGTGGCGATGCCACCGTTGCCGGTGCATCCGCTCGGATCACTCGAGCCGCAGAGGAGCGCGGCGCACTTGAGACGCGCGTCGC
>SHYI01000026.1 GCA_009692905.1 Chloroflexota bacterium | reverse complement strand
GGCACCTGCGGCGGCTTCCTGCATCTTGAGACAGGTGATGTGATCGTCGCCTCGGCGGCGGTTGCAAGTAGCGGCATCGGTCCAATCCTTGGATTCGACGAGCCGACTGCGCCAACGGCCGACTTCGATGTGACGAACGTCCTTGTCGCAGCCGCAAAGGCCGAGGGCTTGACCACTCATGTTGGACCGATCGTCACCTCTGACGTCTTCTACGATCCGAATCCGCTCGGCACCGCGCGATGGGGCGCCCGCGGCTATCTCGGCGTAGAGATGGAGTCAGCCGCAATGTTCTTGCTAGCGATGCGCGAGCGTGCCAAGGGTCGACCGGTTCGCGCCGGAACGATTCTTACCGTGTCTGACACGATCCGCGATGCGAAGGTTGTCGCCGAGGCCCGCAAGGGTGGTAGTGAGCCGTGGTACCGACTCCCGGAAGATGAGCTGATCAAGCGCATCGACCTCACGATCGGCGCTGCACTGAAGGCCGCCGCAACGCTCGGCGCCCGCTAGCCCGCTCACCCGTGACGCGAACCTCGCCGATTCCAGTCGGCGTCGCCCTCGGCACCATCGGTCTCGAGGGAGATGCGTGGTTGCGCGCCGCTGCGCTCCTGGCCACAGCACCGATCGATCGCCTCTGGATCTGGGATCACCTGATGGGGCGTGGCGCGCCGGAGCGCCCGGTGCTTGAGGCAACGAGCCTCGCCGCCGCAGCCCTCGCGCTGAATCCGAATCTGCGCGTCGGCACGCTGGTGCTCGATGTGACAAAGCGGCATCCAGCGCTCACCGCAAAGATTGCGGCGACACTCGACGCGATCGCTCCGGGGCGATTCACGCTCGGCATTGGTGCTGGCGGTGATGCTGCAGAGCACGATGCGCTGGGCATGCCCTACGGCGAAGTGGGGGAGCGCATCGCGGCGCTGACCGAACAGGTTGCGGTTGCGCGCGCAATGCTGGGCGGCGATCCGGTTGAGCGACTCACGTTGACCGCGCCAGGGAGTCTGAACGGTGCGGCGAGTGCCCCACGTCCAGGCGCCCGTTTGCGCCTGCTGATCGCTGGCGACCATCCGAGCTCGATCAGCCTTGCGGCCTCTTTTGCCGATGAGTGGGTGGCCCCAGCAGAAACATTTGCTGCAGGGCTCGCGCAGCTGCGCGAGCGCGAACGCGCCGCTGGTCGCGCCGAACCGCCGGTGCGCACGCACCTGCTGCACCAGCTGAGTGCCAACAAGAGGCTGATCGATTCGCCGTTCGGCAGGGATCCAGAGGGGGTACTGGCAGAGGCCCACGCCGCCGGCGCCGATGGACTAATCGTCACGGTGCGCACCGAACGCGATGCCGAAGAGGCGCTCCAGCTTCTGGCGAAACTGCGATGATGTTCGCATGAGCGAAACACCGGTGCGCAACCAGATGCAGGCGTGCGTTCGCTGCGGCGCGCCTGTCTCGTTGCAGACGGCACTCTGCGAGCGCTGCAACCCACTCGGCCTTGCGCAGCCAGCAGCGAGCCAGGCGCACGGCACCGTCTTTCTCGGCATCGGCGCGGCGGTGCTCCTTTTGGCCTCCCTCGCAGGGAGCGCGTCACGAGGGATCGGCCCATTCACCGTTGCGATGAGCGCCGCCGACTCAGTGCCTGGCGGACTCGCCGTGGCGATCACCATCACGAATACGGGGGCTACCGCAGGATCCGCCACCTGTCAGGTCACAACGAGCGAGATCGGCAGCGCCGGCCTCTCCGAGATCATCTCCACGCCGCGCATTGAGCCAGGGGCAACGGCCACCGTCGATCGTCAGCTCAAGAGCTTCGGTAGCGACCCCATCCCACTCGAGATCTCCTGCGGGAACTAGCTCGCGGTCGAGCCCTCTTCCAGGATGCGCTTCAGATGGCGCAGGTCCGACCGAAAGATCCCACCGAGAATTGGCCGCTGAACGAACCCTCCGATGTTTGCGAAGAGCGGCGGTCGTAGGTACTCCATCCAGTCGATGCGCGTATGCGTCGCGTCAATCTCCGTGAAACGCAGGAGCCCCTCGCCAACAAACTTCCCCTCGTGCCGAATCGCGAAGGTGCTCGGTGGGTCGAATTGCGTGATCACTACATCGTCGGTCGTCGAGATGCCGAAGATGCGTACGGTGGCGCGACCGCGTGACCCGGGCTGAACCGGTGGCGGCGTGAGCATCTCCACGCGCTTCATCTCGTGCATCCATTCGGGCTGACGCGCAATGTCTGAGGCGTACGCCCACACGGCGGAGCGCGGTGCTGCAATCTCAATCGTGAGATTGATCTCGGGGCGTCGGATCGCACCTGAGTTGATCAGTCGCCCGAGCAGCAGTTCTACGAGTACTGCGCCGATCAGACCGCATGCGGCGAGCAGGAGCAGCGCCACTAGCAGAGCACTCCGCCTGCAGACTCAACCTCTTGCAGCGCCGCGGCGGTGTCGCCGTCGCGCAGTTCGACGCCGGCGGTTGCGGCGACGGCCACCTCAACGGTGAACCCCGCGGTCAGCGCATCGAGTGCGGTTGCCTTGACGCACCAATCGGTTGCGAGACCACAGACCGTCACGAGCGTCACACCAGAGCTGTGGAGGAGCGCCGCAAGTTCGGTGGAGCGAACCTCACCGGTGATCGGATTGCGCAGCGAGAAGGCGCTGTAGCCATCCTCGCCAGCCACCCCTTTGCGAATCACCACATCACCAGGGCGTTGCGCCAGTACCGCCTCGGGGAGGAGTTCGGCCCCTGGGCTCCCCGCAACGCAGTGCACTGGCCAGGTGCCGCCCTGTGCGGCGAAGTGCGGCGTGCTCTCGGGGTGCCAGTCCTGACTCCAGACGACGAGCTCGCCGTGGGCTCGGGCGCGCTCAACCAGGCGCAGCACGTGGGGGAGGGCCGCGGGGGCACCGGCAACGAAGAGGCCCCCCGAGGGGTCGCCGAAGTCGACCTGCAGGTCAACGATCAGAAGAGCACGCTGCGGTTTTGCCATACCCGCATCCTCGCACGGGGCGCTACCCTTGTGGAATCGTGCAGACCTTCGACTTCCTTGAGCAGATCCCCGACGCCGACCCAACGGAGACGGCACGCCTGATCGGTGAGATCGAGCGCTCCATCGCTGCTCACGGCCCCGAGCGCGCCAAGCTCCTGTTGATGCGCCTCCTCTCGCGAGCGCGCGACCTTGGCGTCGACCTCCCCACCCTCGTCACCACTCCGTACATCAACACCATTAAGACGAGTGACGAGCCCGCCTTCCCTGGCGACGAGGCGATGGAGACGCGCATCCGCCACATCATTCGCTGGAACGCCGCCGCCATGGTGCTTCGCGCAAACAAGGCCCACGCCGGCATCGGCGGTCACCTCGCCACCTACGCCAGCGCGGCGAGCTTGTACGAGGTTGGTTACAACCACTTCTTCCGCGGCAAGCAGGGCGGCGCGGGCGATCAGATCTTCTATCAGGGGCATGCCGCCCCCGGCATCTATTCGCGCGCCTATCTCGAGGGGCGCATCAGCGCACCGCAGCTCGACCGCTTCCGCCAAGAGACAGCCGGACACGGCGGCCTCCCCTCGTACCCGCATGCACGCCTCTTGCCGGACTTCTGGGAGTTCCCAACCGTCTCTATGGGCCTCGGTGGCATCGGTTCGATCTATCAGGCGCGCTACAACCGCTACCTCCACAACCGCAGCCTGACCGACACCTCGGGGAGCCGCGTCTGGGCCTTCCTGGGTGATGGCGAGATGGATGAGCCGGAGTCCGCTGGCGCGCTGACCCTTGCGGCACGCGAAGGGCTCGACAACCTGACCTGGGTGGTGAACTGCAACCTGCAGCGACTCGACGGTCCGGTGCGCGGCAACGGCAAGATCATTCAGGAGCTCGAGGGGCTCTTCCGCGGCGCCGGCTGGAACGTGATCAAGGTGATCTGGAGTCGCGAATGGGACGAGCTCTTGGCGAACGATGCGGGCGGACAGCTCGTACGCAAGATGGACTCGACCGTAGATGGCGAGTTCCAGAAGTACATCGTTGCTGGTGGCGCCTACATCCGCGAGCACTTCTTCGGCCCAGAGCCAGAGCTCGGCGCGCTGGTGAAGCACCTCTCTGATGATGACCTGGTGCGCCTCCGCCGCGGCGGTCACGACTACCGGAAGATCTATGCCGCCTACGCCTCAGCCGTCGCGCATAAGGGTGCGCCGACGGTGATCCTGGCGAAGACGGTGAAGGGCTATTCACTCGGGCCATCGGTTGAGGCGACGAATGTGACGCACCAGGCGAAGAAACTCTCCGAGGCGGAACTCTTCGCCTTCCGCGATCGACTCGGACTGCCGATCCCTGACGAGAAGATCCCCGAGGCGCCGTACTACCACCCTGGCCCAAACAGCCCAGAGGTCAAGTACATCAACGAGCGCCGCGCCGCGCTCGGCGGCCCGCTCCCAACACGTGTCGTGCATCCGGTGACCTGGAGCGCACCAGAGGCGGCGGTCGATGCCGAGTTCGCCGCGGGAAGCGCCGTGCCGGTCAGCACCACGATGGCGTTCGCCAAGCTGCTGCGCAACCTGTTGCGCGATCCGAACATCGGCCAGCAGATCGTGCCGATCGTTCCAGACGAGGCGCGCACCTTCGGCATGGATCCACTCTTCAAGCAGAGCGGTATCTACGCGCCGTTCGGTCAGCGCTATGAGCCGGTCGACTCGGAGCTGCTGTTGAGCTATCGCGAGTCGCAGAGCGGTCAACTCCTCGAAGAGGGGATCACCGAGGCGGGCTCCATGGCCTCGTTCCAGGCGGCCGCGACGGCGTATGCCACGCATGGCGTGCCAACGATCCCGTTCTATGTCTTCTACTCCATGTTCGGCTTCCAGCGCGTGGGCGATCAGATCTGGCAGGTGGGCGATGCACGCGGCCGCGGCTTCTTGATTGGTGCCACGGCCGGTCGTACGACACTTGCCGGTGAAGGGCTGCAGCACGACGATGGTCACTCGCAGCTGATCGCGCATCTGCATCCGCATGTCGCCGCCTACGACCCGTCATTCGCCTATGAGATGGCGGCACTGATTCGCCGCGGCATGGATCGCATGCACGGTGGTCGCGAAGACATCCTCTACTACCTGACGATCTACAACGAGAACCAGGCGCAGCCGGCGCGCCCTGAGGGCGCGCATGTCGATGAGGGGATTCATCGCGGCCTCTATCGCTTCGCCGAGGCGGATGCCAGCGCGAGCGGACCAATCGTTCGCCTCTTCGGCTCGGGCGCGATCATGGGCGAGGTGCTCGCCGCGCGCGACCTGCTGCGTGAACGGTTCGGCGTGCGTGCCGAGATCTGGTCCGCCACCTCGTATTCAGAGTTGCGCCGCGAAGCGCTCATTGTTGAACGCTGGAATCGACGCCACCCTGAGAGTGCGCCGCGAACCTCGTGGATGCAGGATCAGCTCGGCAGCAGCGGCGCGCCGATCGTTGCCGCCAGCGACTGGGTGACCGCGCTCCCTGACCTTCTCGCCCCCTGGATCGATGTGCCGTATCTGGTGCTCGGTACCGACGGCTTCGGTCTGAGCGATACCCGCGAGGCGCTCCGTGAGTTCTTCTCGGTTGATGCCAAGCACATCACCGCCGCCGCGATGGTGGCCCTGGCGCGTGGCGGCGAGCGCACGCCAGCCGAGGCGGCCGCGGCGATCAAGGAGCTCGGCATCGACCCTGATCGCCTTCCGGTCTTCGTTCTCGACCGCTAGGTAGCAATACAGGACAAGGTCACTTGTCGTATTAGACAGGTGCGGTTGACCACTTCAGGATTAGATGGCATCATCTTCTTGAGCGCGCGCCGCAAGAGTTCGCAGCAGCTGTGAGAGGGGGATTCGCATGGAGAGCATCTTCGCCTGGGGCCTTGGAGGGCTACTCACCGGACTTCGTGAAGGGGTCGAAGCGGCACTCATCGTTGGCATCATTGCGAGCTACCTCGTAAAGATCGGCCGCGCCGATCGACTCGGCAGCGTCTGGTTTGGCGTCATCACAGCCATCCTCGCCTCCGCCGCAGTGGGCGTGATTGCATTCGTGGCCCTCGGAAGCCTGCAGGGGACCGCCGAGCAGATCATCGCTGGCACCACCTCGCTCTTTGCCGTGGTGATCCTCACCTACATGCTCTTCTGGATGCGCAAGCAGGCCGTCACCCTCGGCGCCGATCTTCGCAGTGGCGTTGATCGCGCAGTCGCCTCTACATCGGTGTTGGGACTCAGCCTCCTCGCCTTTACCGCGGTCATTCGCGAGGGGTTTGAGACGTCGCTCTTCCTGCTCGGCCAGACGACTGCAGCGGCGGGGGAGGGACTCCCCGTCGTTCTTGGTGCCGTGGTCGGCCTACTGATTGCCGCCGGCATCGGCGTGTTGATCTTCCGTGCCGGGTTGCGACTCAACTTGAGCTCCTTCTTCAACCTCACTGGCGCCGCCCTCGTGGTGATTGCCTCGGGCCTCCTCTCATACGGAGTCCATGAGTTCATTGAGGTTGGCTTGCTGCCAGGCCTAGTCACGCCGATCTACGACATCTCCGCCGTCTTGCCGCACAAAGAGGGGATCGGCCAGTTCCTGCGTGCCATCGTTGGCTACAGCTCAACTCCTGAGCTAACAACGCTACTCGCGCAAGGGGCATACCTCATCTTCGGCCTCTTCTTCTATGTGCGCCCGGTGCGACGAGCCGCTGCAGCCCGCGCCGCCACCGCAGCCTGACCGGCGCGCGCAGGCTTCGCGCGCCATGATGTGCTGATGCCGATACTTCAAGTTGAGGGGCTCTCGCACTCGTACGGCGAGCGCCACGTGCTCCGCAGCCTCTCGTTGGCGATTGCCGCGGGTGAATCGGTGGCGCTCCTTGGCCCCAATGGATCAGGGAAGTCAACGCTCTTGCGCCTTGTGGCCGGACTCCTCACGCCGACGGCTGGGCGCGTCGCACTTGTTGGCAGCGCAGCGGCCGCCGGTCGACCAGAGGTCGGCATCGTCTTTCAAGAGCCACGACTCCTTTCGTGGCGCACGGTGCTACGTAATGTGACGCTCCCACTAGAGCTGGCGGGTGAGTCGCTTTCGAACGCTCGAGTTACCGCTGAGGCGGCACTCAAGCGCGTTGGCGCGAGCGGGCTGCTCGACCGCAGCCCTGCTGAGATTTCGGGCGGCGAACGTGGGCGCGTGGCGCTGGCGCGTGCAATGGTGCGACAGCCGTCGCTCCTGCTGCTCGACGAACCGTTCGCCGCGCTCGATGCCATCACGCGCGCCCGCCTCGACGATGAGCTCCCCGAGCTGGTTGCAGGGGCGGCAACGCTGCTCGTGACGCACGATGTTGCCGAGGCGCTGCTGGTTGCCGACCGCGTGCTGATGCTCGGCGCTGACGGCGCCATTCACCTCGAGGTTCCGGGCCTGCGTAGCCTGCCTGCAGCTGAGCGCCGCGCCGCGCTCCTCTCACCTGACGGTGCCGCGCGACAGACGCGCCTCTACGCCGCACTCGATTCGGTGTCGCATGCGTAGGCTGAGCCAGCTCACCCCAGTCGCTGTGGCCGCACTCCTGCTCGCGGCGTGGGAGTTTGGCGTGCGCGCCGCCGCAGTGCCGCAGTTCATCTTGCCTGCGCCATCAGTGATCGCGGTGCGATTCGCCGAGGCGTGGGCTGACGGCACCATGCTTCGCCATCTCGTGCCCACGGTGACCGAAGTGACCGTTGGTGGCCTCCTCGGCGGGGCGCTCGGCCTCCTGATTGGCGTCACCCTCGGCCTCTCGGGATCGGCCCGCCGCGTGGTCAGCCCCTACCTCGTTGCGGCGCAGTCAACGCCGATCCTCGCCCTTGGACCGGTCCTCGTGCTCTGGCTCGGGCCAGGGCTCACGGCAAAGGTCGCCGTCTGCGCACTGATCACCCTCTTCCCTGTTGCGATCTCAACGCTGGTCGCCGTGCGCGATGTCGATGCCGGAACCCTTGAGCTGATGCGCTCACTCGGTGCAACGCGCTGGCAGAGCCTTCGCTATGCACGACTTCCAGCGGCGCGTAGCGGCATCCTTGCAGGGGCGCGCGTTGCCGCAACGCTGGCCGTGGTCGGGGCGATCGTTGGCGAGTGGCTCGGTGGTACCGCAGGACTTGGAGTGCTACTCAATCTTGCTCGCGGTTCACTCTTCGACACACCACTCCTCTTTGCTGATCTGTTACAAATTTCGATCCTTGGCGTGAGTGCGTATGGACTCGTACTTTTTGTTGAGCGGGTAGTATCAAAGAAGATCGCCTAATGCGATCGCAAATGTAGGGGGGGTTAACAATGAATCGGTCTTTGGTTGCACTGCTCAGTTCTCTGGCACTGCTGATCTCTGGCTGCACGTCGAGTGCATCGCCGACACCATCAGCATCACCTTCAGCTTCGGCGGCGGCAGTGCAGCTCACGGTTGGCCTCGGCTATATCCCCGGAGTGCAGTTCGCCCCCTTCTATTTGGCGCAGCAGAGCGGCGCATACGCCGCCGCGGGCCTCGATGTGACGCTGCAGAATCAGATTGATCCTGACCTGATCAGCCTTGTAGGGAGTGGCGGACTTGATCTTGCCCTTGCCGACGGCACCAGCATGATCCCCGCCGTCTCACAGGGAATTCCCGTTCGCTATCTCGCAACGATCTACGGTGTTCTGCCGAACGTTGTGATCGCACGAACCGATGCGGGCATCATGAGCCCAGCCGACTTGGCGGGGAAGCGCGTTGGCACGCCAGGCCAATACGGTTCGGGGTATCTGACGCTGCTCGGCATCCTCGACCAGGCATCGCTCAGCATTGGTGATGTATCGCTCGAGCTCTACCCAGATTTTGGGCAGACGCAGGCGCTGATTACCGGTGCCGCCGATGCAACAACCGGATACGCCAACAACGACCTTGTGCAGGCACAGGCGGCAGGCATTGAGGTAGAGGTCTTCTACGCATCCGCTGCGGCGCCATTCGCAGGGCCTGGAATCATCTCCTCACCAGCGACGATTGAGAGCAAGCGTGATGCGATCCGCGCCTTCATTGCTGCAACGCTTGAGGCGATGCGACAGATTGCAGCGGACCCAGAGCTCGGCGTCGACGCTGCAGCGAAGGTTGTCCCTGAGGTTGCAGCGACCCCTGAGGCCCGCGCCAAATCGCTCGCCGTCATGCAGGCAACGGTCGGCGTCTGGGCAGGTCCACTACAAGAGAGCGCCGGCTACGGGGCAATTAGCGTTGAGGGCTGGGAGACGTCGATCAGCTTCATGCGCTCAATCCCTGGGCAGACGGTGCTCGACGGACTGAAGGCGAGCGATATCGTCGACGAGTCGCTACTCCCGTAACCTGACCGCCTCTAGACGAGCGGCCACGGGAGTGGCGGCCAATCGGGGCTCGGTTCTGGGAAGCAGCCGGTCGCAGCGAGGTCGCTGAGGCGCGCCGCTAGCTCATCAATCTCCTCTCCGTCGAGGAGTGGGGAGAGTTGCGCGCGTAGCTCTCCGTTTGCGGCCAGCCCCTGAACGCCGCGCGCAATGACGAGCTGCTCCTCTTCGGTGAACGCTTTGCTGCGCCACGCCCACAGCACGGTGCGCAGCTTCGGCTCAACGGCGAAGGTGACGCCGTGGTCGACGCCAAGGATGCGCCCGTCAGGGAGGGGGAGGATGTGCCCACCCTTCCGGTCGCCGTTATTCACGATCGCGTCGAAGAGGGCGAGGTGACGCAGCCCCTCGTCTGAGGCGTTGACGAGATCAACCGCGCGATGAACTCCAACATGGTCAATCCAGAGTTGCACGGCACCCTCGCCGGCAGGGCCGTCGCGCAGGATCGTGGGCGGCACGACGCCGAGCGCCAGCGCCTCACTCACAAAATATGCAGCGGTCTCGCGCGCCGCGAGGCTCCCCTCGGGGAAGTCCCAGAGCGGTGCCTCGCCGCGGATCGGCTTGTAGATCACCTGGAGCCCACCATCGATCTCGCAGAGGAAGCTGGCGTTGCTCGCCTGCGCGATGCGCCCGATCGGTTTGAGTTCGGGCGAGAGGCGCATGAGGCGAAGCGCCTCGTCAATCTCAACGAGGCCTGAGGTGGTGGGGAGCGCCCCGCGCCAGTTCGGTGCCGCCGCTGCGCCCGTCACCTCAGTTGAGGAGGGCGGCCTTGCGTGCGCAGCGGTGCCCACGCGGATCGAGCGGCACGCCACAGTTCGGGCAGATCGGTCGGCCCGCAGCGGCGAGCTGCAGGGCGTTCTCGGCGAATTCGAGGGCCGAAGCAACGCTGAGTGCTACGCGTAAGACATCAGGGCCTTCGGGTGCGTCGTTGATTGGCGGGGGAGCGGAGGCGTCTTCGACACTCATGTCGTCGCGGAACTCGAGGACGAGGCGCGTGAGCAGCGGATCCCAGGCGAGGGCAATGGTGCCAACGCGGAACTCAGCAGTGAACGGCTCGGCGAGTGCCGGCAGCTTTCGCGGTAGCGGTAGTGGTGCACTCGGCAGCTGCACGCTGCCGCCCTCACTCAGGTCTTTCAACATCTCAACGATCCTGCGCGCGAGCACGGCAATCTGGCTCTTCTCAACGACCACCGT